>JBHENZ010000115.1:0-6216 GCA_046261815.1 Pyrinomonadaceae bacterium
TTTTGACGCATTCGATGACGTGCGAATTCGGCATTTTTTTGAGAGTTTTTCGCTGGTTGAAACTGTTATCGAACTCGGTTCGCTCGAAGGCGGACACAGCTTCGCGTTGGCGCAGAACCCTTTTGTAAAGAGGGTTTTAGCGATCGAAGGACGTTCGGAAAATATCGAAAAAGCTGAATTTGTCAAAAATATTCTGAATGATGAAAAGGTAAAATTTATGCAAGCTGACCTCGAAAAGACAGATTTGCAATCGTTCGGAACATTCGACGCCGTTTTTTGTTCCGGTCTGCTTTATCATTTACCGAAGCCGTGGGAATTGATTCCGAAACTTGCGAAGATCAGCCCGAATATTTTTATCTGGACGCAAATTTCCGAAGAAGCGAAAGCAAAGAAAATGCGTGAAGGGTGGCGCGGAAAATTTTATCGGGAGGGAGGCTTTCTTGATCCTCTAAGCGGATTGAGCAAGAAATCTTTTTGGCTTTCGCTCGGCTCGCTGATAAATTTACTGACGCTCAGCGGCTACAAGGAAATAAAAATTATTGAGAATAATTTGACGCACGCGAAAGGTCCGGCGGTTACGCTGGCGGCGGCGATGAACGCCTGTCCCTCTACGATTCATTAGCCAAAATCCGATCAAAGGTAAGTAGTCGTAAAAGGTTGATGGGAGTTTGAATTTCTCGTTTCCCAATCGGGTTTTGCCGACTCGTTCACTTACTCGACCTCGCTTTTCTATTTTCATGCGACTTCATGTGCATTCGTGTTTTTCGTCGTTACTCCTTTTCCGCTTGAAGCAAAACCTGCGATTTTTCGCGAAACGACTCTAACGGCAACGGAAGAGATTCCTCCGCGCATTGGTTTTCGTGCTAAAATTTCGGCATCGGGTACGCTAACCGGAATCAACGCCCTTAAAGCTCTAACAATCTATGAAATATTGCCCGACCTGCCAAACTCGGTACGACGAGGAGATTCTTCGTTTTTGCATGAAGGACGGCACACCGCTCGTCGAGGAAAAGGAGCCGAACTTTGTCCAACTGCCGAGCGAGGAAACGGACGGCGGGGTTGACGACGACGACGCGAGCGACGTTACCATCGTTCGGCGAAATATTCCCTTGCCTCAATCGGCCGAGCACGTGGACATATACGAGCCACGCCCGCGACTCCCAAGCGAGCGAATCGTAGTTCCGACCTACGAAGAGCAACGAGAGCAGCGGCCGCGCTCCGGCACGTATCGTCAGCCTCTTCCGCCTGGGCGCAGCACCGCGGCGGTCGTCGCGTTGACGATCTTGGGAACGCTCGCCGTGCTCGCCGCGGCCGCTGCCGGAATCTGGCTGCTGCAACGTGGCGATGAAGCGAACACAAACATAGATGTGAACACGAGTGCGCCGAACGTAAATACGAATCTCAACACAAATCTCGGCTTCGATTCGAACTTTAATTTCAACCTGAACTCCAACGCCAACCTCTCGACCAACGTCAACATCAACGCCAACATTCGCACGCCGACGCCGACGATTACACCGCGCCCAAGCCCGAGCTCAAGCTTGACCTCGCCATCGCCGACGCCTTCGAGAAGCGCTTCGCCCGCTCCATCGCGCACGCCGACGCCGTTGCGCACGCCGATACCCACGCCGCTGCCAACGATTATAACGCCCGGATCGCCCCGTCCCGCTTCAACTCCGTCTCGAAATTTAAACGGAGCCGTGCTGAAGCGCTCAGCCGTCGGTCTTCCGAAACCGTTTTACCCTGCGATGGCTAAACAGATCGGAGTTTGGGGCCGGGTGCGCGTCCAGGTGTCGGGCGACGCCAACTCCGCCCGCGTTCAGCGGCCACGCCCTGCATCGTCTCGCGGCCGAATCCGCGGCTCGTCAATCAAAAACGCGCGGCCGGGGTCAGAACGTCTCTGGCGAGCTGGTATATAACTTTAGGAACAACTAGTGTTGACCCTCCGCGTCGACGGTGATTATTACGATTTTCTTCAATTGCCGGACGGAAAGCTTGGCATCGCGATCGGCGACGTCTCGGGCGTCCGAAGAAGTCCTCCGCACCATCGTCGCCCGCGCCCGACAACTTCGCCAACGGCGCCAAACGGCACGACGACATGACAATGATCGTCGTGCGAGTGTTGTAAGCCCGCCTAGGGACGGAACTCCAGACTCAGCTCAACGGCACGGCGCGGATCGATAACGCCCCAACCCTGTCTGTCGACCTCGTAATGCGGCAGGCGTTCGGACGTTGAGATCAGAATGCATTTTATTTGCTGCGGCGTTAGCGCGGGGTTTGCCTCGAGCATCTGTGCGACGAGCGACGAGACTATCGGCGCGGAAAACGACGTTCCGTCGACGTATTTGTAGTGTTTGGTGATTACGTTTTCGCGGCGGATTTTGAGAAGAATTATCTGCCGTATGGTGTGCACGGGCCGATCAAGCGCGGCATCGAGCTCACCGTCGAGCCCCGGATGCTGTCTGATAATCGAATGCAGGTCGGCATCGGCCGCTCGGTCTAGCGTTTCCAGCATGGCTGCCTGCTGGGCAGTCGGCGTGTTCGGCAAAATCGGAGCCGGAACCCAAATCGACGGTGCAATCACTTCGGGCTTTTGCAAACCGTCAAGCGTCGGGCCGTACGACGAGCGGTACATCCCGCGTTTCGCGCGATTCATGGAGTTGTTGTCGTCCAATCCACCGATCGCGATCGCGGACGGAGCGCTGGCCGGCGGCACCACCGGATGATTCGGCATATGCCCCGAATTTCCAACAGCGCAAACTATCGTCATCCCGGCCGCAACGCATCGCTCGACCATCTGCGAAAGGGGATCGGCAAGATAGCTCGTCTCATCGTCCCCGCCGGCCGAGACGTTGATCACGCGGACGTTGTATTTTTGACGATTTTCCAGCACCCACGCCAGTCCCTCGAAAATATTTTCGTCGGTTATTCGGCCCGTGCGGGCAAGCTTTACCAGAACGACGTTTGCGTCCGGTGCCAATCCGCGATAAAAGCCGTTTGAAAGGCTGCCGTTTCCACACGCGACAACCGAAGTCATCATCCCGTGCCAGCTCGCGACGTCCGGCTGAAACAGCGAATCGAGACGGCCATCCGCGTCGATCAAACTTCGGTAACCGATAATGCGGTTCTTCGGCGTTGTCAGATCGACGTGCGGGTAAAAACCAGAATCGAGAAACGCGACAGTCACCCCCTTTCCCGTATATCGTTCGTCGGCATCGATCCTAAGCGGCGTCGACAGCACGTGCGAGCCGTCTTTCTGCACCGCAGCGTCTCGGACCAGCTGCTCCTTGGCCCTTTCAAATAACCGAATGCACCGAGCACACACGGCCTGAAATTTTCGCGTATCGGGCGCATTCGCCTCGATCAGCCGCTGCAGCTCTTCGTCGAGCACGACCAGGGGCACGTATTCGTCACGCGTCTCGCGCGAGCAGACCGGACACACCTTTTCGCCTGCGGCGATGTCTGCTGACGTTAAGTGGCGGGGAATAGAAAAGGAATCGAATGCGGTCATCTTATCGGCCAATTTAAGTTTTCCACACCGACTCAGTAAAATCAATACACAAGATCGGCCCGCGAAACACTGGGAAAACCAAGATTTGCCCGCGAATTACGCGAAAGACGCGAAAATAAGAATAGGTCTATTATACTGTCGATTATTGATCCAAAGAACCAGATTCTTCTCCTTTCTCATTTGGCATCGTTTCGCGAATCTGCGGACAAATTCTTGTTCTCGCGTAATTCGCGGACGAAAACACTATGGCAAGAAAGAAAATCGGCTTGGCCCTTTCCGGCGGCGGAGCTCGCGGCTATGCGCACGTCGGCGTGCTCAAGGCACTCGAAGACAATTCGATCCCGATCGATTTTATCGCAGGAACGTCGGCCGGTTCTTTCGTCGGCGGGGCCATCGCGGCCGGTCTTACGGCGGACGAAATTCAGGCGATTGGCCGGCATTTAAGCTGGTTTCGGATCGCCGGCTTGTCGTATTCGCCGCGTGCGCTAATGTCGAACGCAGGCATTGCGAAACTCGTCGCTCAGCATTTTCCCCTCGTGGCGTTCGAGAATCTAAAAATCCCATTCGCCGCCGTAGCCTGCGACATCGAATCGGGCAGCGAGGTGATACTCAAAGACGAAGGCGACATTGCCGCCGCGATTCGCGCAAGCTGTGCGATTCCCGGCGTTTTCACGCCTGTCATGATCGACGGTCGACAGCTCGTCGATGGCGGGGTCGTATCGCCCGTGCCCGTTGGCACTGTCCGCGAGATGGGTGCCGACATTGTCATTGCGGTCGATCTTTTGGCGTGCGGCGCCAGTTTTCGCGGCACACCCCTGACCGCTCTCGGCATGCTTTTCCAATCGGCCATGACGCTGCTGCGTGCCGCTTCGCGCAGCCAAAATTATCACGCCGACATCGTCATCGAACCGGCGATCGCCCACATCCGCCCGGATGAGATTCGGAAGCGCGACGAGCTGATCACTCTCGGCGAAAAAGCCGGCAAGGCGAAGATCGAGGAAATCACGAATCTTCTTCGAGTACCGCAAGCGGGCTGACGGCGGGCGAATTGATCGGGTGGCCGTCGATACCGAACCTCGATCCGTGGCACGGGCAATCGAAAGTTTTCTCGGTCGAATTGAATTGCACGATGCAGCCCAAGTGCGTGCAAACGGCCGAGTGCTGGTAGAGTCGACCGTTTTTGTCGCGGTAGGCGGCGATCTTTTTCAGCCCGTCCCTTATCACCGCGCCCTCACCGTTTTTCAGATAGTCGACCGACGAGACGTCGCCGCCTGTGAGCCATTCTTTGTAGGGAACAGTCGATGCGATCACCGCGGGCACGGCTTCGCGCAAGGACTGCGTCGCGATCCTCGAAGGGTTGTAAACTTCGGTCCACGCATTTTCCCGTCCTAAAATTAAATCCGAAACGAGCATTCCGCCGATTGTACCGTGGGTCATACCCATGCCCGAATCGCCCGTGATCAGGTAAACGTTCGGCTCGTCGTCCGAAAAGCGCCCGATGAAGGCGAGGCCGTCGTGCGTCTCGAAAACCTGCCCGGACCACTGATACAATACTTCGTCGGCCGGGAAGCGCTGTTTGGTCCATTCCCAAAGTCGGGCAAAGCGTTCGTCGCCGTCATTTTCCTGCCCGGTGCGATGGTCTTCGCCGCCCGCGATCAGAACGTCGAAATCGGCGTCTTCCTGCACCCGCACGTAATGATAAGGATCGAGCGTATCCCAAATCAGCACGGGCTCGAACGCGCCCTTCGGCACCCGCGCGCCGATCGCGTAGGTGCGATAGGCGGGAAGCTCGGCGAACATCTTGCTTTGGATCGGGTAATTTGTGGCGAGCAGGAGAGAGCGGGCACGGATCGTGTGCCCGTTTTCGGTTTTTGTTTCGGGCAATTCACCGCCAGTCCACTCGATCGCTCGCGTATTCGAAAACAACCGCCCGCCGTTTTGTTCGACCGCACGTGCGAGGCCGGCGAGATATTTGAGAATGTGGAATTGACCTTGATCGGGAAATCTGAGCGCGCGTTTCGCTTTTAAATTCGAAATCGAAATGTTCTCGATCATTTCGATTTGCGCGAATCCCAGCCTGCGAGCCGCTTCGAGCTCGGCCTCGATGTCATCGTCGCCGTCTTCCGCCTCGATCAAAAAACCGTCGAGGCGGCGAAAATCGCAATCGATTTTTTCGACGGAGGCAATGCGCTCGATCTCGTCGATCGCGCCGGCGTGGCTTTCCACCGCGAGACGCGCCTTCGCTTCGCCGTGCCATTTTTCAATGCGGTAAATCCGGTCGTCGATGGCGTAGGAAAGGTGAGCGGTCGTGCGCGCCGTCTCGCCGCCGCCGATCGTCCCGTCGTCGATCACGGTCACTTCGCGGCCCGATTTCGAGAGCAGATAAGCGGTCGTCAACCCCGCGATGCCGCCGCCGATTATAAGGGCGTCCGTCTTGATCGATTCGTTCAGTTGCTCGGCCCGCGGGCTGGTTTCGCTTGCCTGCCAGTAAGAGATTGTTTGTCCTTCGTCACTTTCCCACATGTATCGTCGCTCCTTCGCAGAAAGTTTCAAACGCGATTATACAGACTAATTGTTTTTCGCACCGCCGAACCCCTTGCATCCGCCCGACAAAAAATGCATTATTTCGATTGTTAGTCCTTCTCTCGCGCACCTACGGTGGTGCGCCCCGATTCGATAAAGTTACATTCGTCGGCGTTCTGGAG
>JBHENZ010000116.1:0-6417 GCA_046261815.1 Pyrinomonadaceae bacterium
GTGTAATTTTTGGCCGCGATCAATGTTTGTATTTCGAGAAGGCGATCGGTAACCGAATTTTCAACGGCCACTGTGCGAACGAGGGCTCCGCTTTTTTGATCTTTTCGAGCGGCAATCGCGCGATTGCGAGCGTCGACAAAAGAAGCATAACGGCCTGCTTCTTTTGCCGCGTCGAAAGAAAGAACCATCTCACGCATCGAGGCAGCGATGTCCGTTTCGGATTCTTCGATTCCCTTCAGCTGATCGGCAAAATAAAAAGCGAGGAGCGCACCCTTTTCGTAGTCTTCCGAGAGGCGCAAGATTCGTGCGTCGACCAGCTGCTGCTTAAATTTTTCGAGATCGTTGTAAATCTGTTTGGTCGGATCGGTGCCTCCCTGTTTCGCAAGCTTCGCCCGGGCTTGGTCGGTCGCATACCGTAAGCGCGCAGCCTCGGTTTGCTTGGCATCGATCGCGGCGACGAGCGAGCGTGAGACGGCCAAAAACACATCCGGCGAAAGATCCGTCTGCTCTTTACGTCTTTCTTCGATCAAGCCTTTAATCCCGCCGCTGATCGAGGCTATATCCTTGGCATTGTTCAACACAATAGGATCGACGACAAATTGCAAATATGCCCGCCGAACATCCGACGAACTCACATCCGTATCCGGCGGCAGAACAACAAAATAATCGTCCCTAATATTTACGAAATGAACGTAATTCTTCGGAGCGAGCATTTCCGGCACAACCGCAAATCGCCGCTCGCGTTCACGAATCTGGGTGTTGCGAATTTCGGTTTTCTTAGACCCCGATTTTTGCGTCTGAGTTTGCACGCGTTCGGCAAAGGTGAGTTGCGGGCGCGTGTTGAGATAGCCGAGCAAATCACCGATCATCGCGCGGGTCGAGGTTCGCAAAGTTCCGTCGGCCGTTTTCTGATAAGTTTTGACGTATTCGGGCAAATTTGCCGAGAAGCTGGATCGCCGATAAAACTCGCGAACGAGCGGTGCAAAATCGAGCACGTCAAGAACACCGCCGGGCAGATCGCCGGTGACAATCGGATCCGCAAGATCGGGCGCAGGGCCCAAGGCGTAGGCCATCGAGGTAAACTGAGCGACGATCTGTTCGTCTTTGAGCTGCGCGTTGCGGCGCTTGTGCGCAATAACGAAGGTCGAAATTCGCTGGCGCAAGTCATCGGGCAAAGCGGTGAGATCGCTCTTCAATTGCTCGCGAAAGTGCTGGCCGTTATTTGACAGAGTCGTCTTCAAAACCTGCTCGCCGTCGCCGGTACGTGCCGTTTCAAGCGCGGCCAGCACAGCCATGACGCGCTTGTCCGGCTCGATCCGCACGCCGTAGCTGGTAATGTCGAGTGTCGGAGTTTGAGCTGAAATTCCTGCCGCGCAGAGCAGGACGGTCGACAAAATCGCTAGCTTTCTCATTTGCTGACTGCGGCAGAGGCACGAGCAATAATCGCCCTCCGGAGAATCAAGGAAATTTTCGAGGGGTCATCTCCCGTCGGCGGCCAAGCTCGTGCCTTGGGATAAGGATGAATTTCCGACCTGCCAGGATGCTTGCCGAAAAGGAATCGAGGATAAGGAAAAACTTCAATTTCCTTATCCTCATCGAGCTGTCGTTCAAGGATGATTTAAACTAATAGCTGGCCAACGCCTCTTCCTCGCTATCGAAGACGTCGAAAACGGTGAGAAGCTTGGTAATCGCCAGCAAATCCTGAATCTTCTGGGTTAAATTCAAAAGCTTGAGCGTGCCCCCTTCTTTATTGACGGACGTAAAACTCGAAACGAGCTCGCCGATGCCACTCGAATCGATATAGCTGACCGATCCAAGGTTAAGGAGAATTTTGTTCTTTCCCTCGCCGAGCAGCCGGCGGATCGCACTGCGGAGCGCGACGCTGCCTTCGCCAATAGTTACCTTCCCCTGAAGGTCCAAGATGGTCACATCGCCCGCCTGGCGTTCCGAAATATTGATATCAGCCATTTATTCTCTCCTGTAAATTTTAGTTAAATGATTTGATTGCAGATTTTAGACTATCGTCTTAGCAAATGTCCAAAATTCAATTGTTTATTCACAAACCGACGAGAATAACAATCGATTTTTGCGTTGGTCAGGCGGAAAGCGCCCGTTTGAACATCGTCACCGCCATCCCACCGCCTTCGGCTTGTGACCACTCGACCTCATCCATGAAGGACCGCATAAAAAGAATCCCGCGGCCGTTGACTTTGAGCAGATTGGCAGGGTCCGTCGGGTCGGGGATCGTATCCACTGCGAACCCGGCACCAAAATCGCGAACGGTGATCTCGAGCCCATCCTCACGGTTTATCATTTTGATTTTGACCGGTTTCGATTCGTCAAATTTGTTCCCGTGTTTAACCGCGTTGGCGACAGATTCGCGAATCGCCAAATCGACGGCCGAAACAAATTCCTCGCCGAGGCCAAGCTCCTTTACAAACTCATCGGCCTTTAGCGCGGCTTCATCGACCGATTCGATGCGGCTCAGCAAGGTTAGTTCTTTGATTTCGGTCACGATTGTTTCAATGTAAGGTAATGGCAACGTGTGAGGGCTGTCAAGACAACCTCGCGAATTTCGTTCTAAAATAAAATTAATGATCATTCGACCGGCACGTGCGTTAAAGGGGCGAATCGAATTACCAGGAGACAAGTCGATCTCGCACAGGGCGGCGATGTTGGCCGCAATGGCCGAAGGCACGTCGCGAATCGAGAACTTCGCAACAAGCGCGGATTGCGCCGCTACCCTCGGCTGCTTGCGCGATTTGGGTGTTGAGATCGAGCATTCGGGATCGAATTTGTCGATCACCGGCGTTGGGCGAAATGGGTTTACGGCCCCGAAACGGCCGCTTGATTGCGGCAACAGCGGTACGACGATGCGACTGCTGACCGGCATTCTCGCCGGGCAAAAATTCGCGTCGGTGCTTACTGGCGACCAATCGCTGACAAAACGACCGATGATGCGTGTGATCACTCCGCTCCAGCTGATGGGAGCCGCGATTGATTCGACGGACGGCCGAGCTCCGTTAAAAATTTCGGGAAACGGATTGCAGGCAATCCACTACCGTTTGCCCGTCGCCTCGGCCCAGATAAAGTCGTGCATCATGCTTGCAGGCTTGCACGCCGAGGGCTCGACGACGGTGATCGAGCCTTTGCCGACACGCGACCACACCGAACGCATGCTGCGATTTTTTGGCGTCGCGTTAGATGAAACGGAGACTAGCGACGGCAAGCGAATTTCGGTTTCCGGCAACGCATCGCTCGCAGCACAGGATCTTTTTGTGCCGTCGGACGTATCGTCAGCGGCATTTTTTATGGCGGCGGCTTCTGCGCTCGAGGATTCGGAGATCGAAATTCCAAATGTCGGTTTGAATCCGACCAGGGCGGCCGTGATCGAGGTTTTAGTACGTCTCGGCTGCAGAATTTCGATTCGCAATGAGCATATGGCCTCGAATGAGCCGGTCGGGACGATTCGCGTTCGCGGAGGGTTGAATCCGCCGCACGGTGAAAGGTCGAACATCATTGACGGACGCTTAATCCCGAATTTGATCGATGAAATTCCGGTACTTGCGGTTTTTGCGACTCGGCTCGAAAAAGGGTTAGAGGTACGCGATGCAGCGGAACTGCGCGTGAAAGAATCGGATCGCATTGCGGCGGTGGTCGAAAATCTGACACGAATGGGAGCGGTCGTAACCGAGTTTCCAGACGGATTTCGTATCGAAGGGTCGAGGCTGAAAGGTAGTCAGGTAAATTCTTTCGGCGATCATCGGATAGCGATGGCTTTCGCGGTCGCAGGGTTACTGGCAAAAGGGGAAACAGAGATCGTCGGTGCCGAGTGCGCGGCCGTTTCGTTTCCGGCCTTTTATGAGACATTGGCTAGCGCGCGGGTCGAGTAAACGGTCGCGATTTTGTGATGAACGACAGCAAACGTGTAGCATTGACCGGATTTATGGGCGTCGGGAAATCGAGCATTGCCCGGCATCTCGGATCTATGCTCGGCTGCCAGATTGTCGACCTGGATTCCGAGATCGAACGGTCAACAAAGCGCCGGATCGCAAGCATTATCGATGAAGACGGATTGACGGCGTATCGATTGATCGAGACTGAAACGCTTCGCCTCGCGCTCAACCAAAGTCGTGCCTTGATCTTTTCGCTTGGCGGCGGAACATGGACGTCGCAGCAGAACCGGGATCTTATCAGAGACCACGGCATAACGACCGTCTGGCTCGAATCAACATTCGAACATTGCTGGTACAACATAAGGACATCTAAAAAAGAACGCCCGCTGGCCCGCGACAAAAAGGCAGCGCGGCAGCTCTTTGAAGAACGGCAACAAATTTATTGTCTAGCCGACTGGCATTTTATCGTGCGGCCGGGACTAAACTCCCAGGATCTCGCACGGCAAATCGCGGACCAGGTTTTTTATGAATCTTCGAAGCCGCATTTGAAAAAACACACCGGATAAACCAAGATAATCAGAACGAATCCTATTTGAACTGCGAAGTCTCGAATCTTGGCCCTCAAAAAATCACGGGCAAGATTACGGGAATTTACGAGATAATTCTGACTTTCGGGAGGGATAATGAGAGTTAAACTGTTGACAGTTTTGAGTATCGCGGTCGTGCTCGTTCTGGGCGCATGCGGCAAGAAAGATGCCGATGTGCAAAGAGACGTTCAGGCCAAGCTAACGGCCGATAACGTCGCGGGCGTGACGGCAGTGGTGAAAGACGGCGTCGCAACGCTTACGGGCGAGGTAGCCGATATCTCGGTCAAAACCAAGGCTGAAACTTCAGCGAAAACAGTCGAAGGAGTTAAGTCCGTTGTAAATAGCGTCACGTTACGTCCGCTGCCCGTCGCAACGCCGGCCGCGGCCGACCCGGCGCTTACGGGTAAGATCAATACGAATTTAGAGAAGGCCGGTTGTAGGGGAGCTTCGGTCAGCGTTGTGGGCGGCAAAGTAACCGTTACCGGCGAGGTACCGAACGCAAAATACATCGAATGCATTCAGGTGATCAACCAGTCCGGCGTAGCGGGCATCGACAATCAGCTGAAAAGAGGCAAATAGCCAGGGAGGAAGATAAAAATGTCAGTACAGGAAAAATATCAGTCGCTTCTTGAGCTTGCCAATCAGAACGGCACCACGTACGAACTGAGCGAGGCCAACGGCACGCTGAACATCAACGGAACCGCCCCGAGCCCGGAAGCAAAACAACAGCTTTGGGACGAATACAACCGCATCGACCCGGATTTTCGCGCGGGTGATCTGATCTTAAATATTTCGACCGGCGGCCAAGCAGCCGGCGGCGGCATGCATACCTACACGGTCGAATCGGGCGACAACCTCACCAAGATAGGCAACAAATACGGCATTCCCTGGAAATCGATTTGGGATCACAATCGAGATATTCTTAAAGACCCGGACAAGATTTACCCGGGACAGGAATTGAAAATTCCGATGTAAAGGGCCTTGTCGATCCGTACAACGAGGTCGCTCGCACAGGGCGGCCTTTTTTATTTGCAGCCGTCGCGGAAAATTTTCTGTACGAAATTGTCAAACTGTCCCGCCTGTCTTCGGGCCTCTCACCATTGATTGCTAGCCGCTCGGCTCCGAGCTCACCATTTTTAAACTATAAAAATCGGAAAACCGTGTTTAATCAGTTTTTTTTGTGAAAAAACCGCAAGACATCAGGCGTTCTTTTGTGTTAAACTTTCTTGCTACCCTCTCAGACTATATCTCGAACACGGCCGTTCCCGGGCTGTCGTGCATTCGTTACAAGGAGTGTTTTGATGAAGTACTTTAGCTTTTCGGCTGACCGATTTGTCGCTTTTTTACTGGCGATTGTGTTTTTTTGCGGCGTTTTGGCCGCGAGTGTCGATGCACAGACAACGTCGTTTGCGTTTCAGGGCAGATTGACCGATGGCGGCGTTCCGGCCTCGGTAAATTACGATATGCGGTTTCGCCTGTTCGACACCGCAGCGGCCGGCACGCAGGTCGGCTCGACGCTGACGATCAACAACGTATTACCGGTGAACGGCGTTTTTACCGTTCCGCTCGATTTCGGCGCGGCGGCGTTTCCGGGCGCGGACCGATGGATCGAGATCAGCGTAAGCCCGGCAGGGACGAATACGTTTACGACGCTCGCACCCAGACAAAGGGTTTTTTCGGTGCCTTACACGATTCAGTCGCTGAATGCGGCCAATGCGACGAACGCCGTTAATGCGACCAACGCGGTGAACGCGACCAACGCAACGAATGCAACGACCGCAAATTCGGCGAATACGGCGAACAGTGCAAACACGGCCAATACGGCGACGACGGCGAACAACGCCCTCAGTCTGGGGGGCGTGGCGGCCAACCAGTATGTGCTGACGAGCGATACACGGCTTTCGAACAATCGGGCTCCGACGTCAGGAAGCGAA
>JBHENZ010000117.1:0-13183 GCA_046261815.1 Pyrinomonadaceae bacterium
TTAGGGAAATAGAACGAGTTATTTTGGCAAACAATACTGGCTCGGACCGCGCGAAACATCGGGCTGATCGATTACGAAGACAGGCTTTTCTGAGTTCGAACGGGGAATAACTTATGGCTCTTCAGCTAAGGCGAAAGACACACGAATCGATCGTTTACATCGACAAAGATTCCGCGCCGCGGATCATGCCGAATGGCGAGGATTTTATCCTTGAGGACATTCCGATCGGCACACGGGTAATTTATCCAAATCCGGCCATCAAGGGATTACCGAACCGCGAGGCGGCGATCCGGTATGCGGTGAATCACCCGCTCGAGATGGAGCCTCTGTATGCGTTGCTTGGGCCCGGGATGCGGGTGACGATCGCGATGGACGATATTTCACTTCCGCTGCCGCCGATGCAGACGCCAGACCTACGGCAGACAATGCTCGAGGTCGTGCTGGACCTGTGCGGGGCGAACGGCGTGGACGACGTTCATCTTATTGTAGCCAACTCGCTGCACCGGAAAATGACCGAGTGGGAAATGAAACGGATGGTCGGAAAAGATATTTTCAATGAATATCATCCCGACCGCTTTTACAACCACGATGCCGAGGCCGACGACGAATTGGTAACCATCGGTCACACCATGCACAACGAACCGTTGCGTGTGAACAAGCGGGCGATCGAGAGCGATCTGCTCATTTACCTAAACATCAATCTTGTTCCGATGGACGGCGGGCATAAGTCGGTGGCAGTCGGTCTGTGCGACTACGAATCTTTGCGTGCGCATCACGAACCCCAGACGATTCGCGATTCGCATTCGTATATGGACCCGCCGGCCTCGGAGCTAAATCGCAAAGTGGTTCGCCTCGGAAAGCTCGTTGATGAAAACTGCAAAGTCTTTCATATCGAAACGGCGCTGAACAACAAGATGTTTCCGGAAGGCTACGACATTTTGACGCGTAACGAGGACGAATTTTCCTTTGCCGACCGACTTAAATGGGAAACGATGAAGCGAACCTTTTCAAAGCTTCCGCGCGGAGCGCGTCGAAAGATGCTGCATGCAATTCCCGCACAATACGAATTGGTCGCCTGCTATGCCGGAAAAACCGATCCGGTACACGAAAAAATCCTCGAAAAGAATTATCAGCAGTACGAGATTCCGGTGAAAGGGCAGTGCGACATAATGATCACCGGCATTCCGGACATCTCACCGTACAACGTCTATTCGGCGCTCAACCCAATTCTCGTGCAGGTCATGGCCCTCGGCTATCATTTCAACATGTATCGCAACAAGCCGCTTCTTCGAAAAGATGGCGTGATGATAATCACGCATCCGTGTTTTGACGAATTCGATCATAAGTTTCATCCGTCGTATATCGAATTTTTCCATCGTCTGCTGCCCGAATCGCGCGACGCCTTTTACCTTCGCGAAAAATACGAGCGCGAGTTCGCGACCAACCCGGCCTACGTCGAGATGTACCGCCGCGGGAACGCCTACCACGGTGCCCACGCGTTTTTTATGTGGTACTGGGGAGAAAACGGCCGCCAGCACGTGGGCAAAGTAATAGCCGCCGGCGCCGAAAACGCCCACGTGCCCGAAATCCTCGGCTGGGACCGCGCCGACAATCTAACTGAAGCGATAGCGATGGCCCGGTCATACATGGGCCGAAACGCTGAGATCACCATGCTGCATCAGCCGATTATTGGGCTGTGTAATGTGAGCGATTAGGTTTATGGAAAGAACTGGTCATCTGACTGGTCATTGTGATAATATGCAGATACTATGAAAAACAAAGTCAAGACAATTAGTGCGAGTGAATTCAAGGCTAAATGTTTGAAGATATTTGACGAATTAGAAGGCGAGGGTATCGTTGTGGAAAAACGGGGCAAGCCGATTGCGAGGGTAATTCCATTTCGACCGGTTGACAACTCCGGACTGATCGGCTCGATGAAAGGTGCGATTAAGATAAAGGGCGATATTTTTTCAACCGGAATTAAATGGAATGCTGAATCTTGATACGCACATTCTCGTCGCCGTCCTTGATGAAAACCTTACGGCACGAGAGGCTGTTCTAGTCGCGAAAGAAAGGTTGGTGGTGTCGGATATCGTCCTGTGGGAGCTTGCAAAGCTTGTACAGCTTGGACGACTGGACCTTGATATGGATGGCGTCGCATTTCGTCGGTCACTTAGATATTTGACGGTTATTCCGATCACTGTCCGGATTGCTAGACAGAGCACCGCTCTTGACTTCCGTTCCGATCCAGCGGACGAGATCATCGCCGCCACAAGCGTGGTTGAAAAAATTCCTCTGCTTACGCGCGACCGAAAGATTTTGAAGTCAAAAATGGTACCCCTGGCGAAGTAAATCCGCATGATGCACAGCAACGGAATGCAGGATCGGATCTGTTGAGGCAAAGAAGAGAAAAAGAAATGACGGAATTGCAGTTAGGAAAATACGAGTTTTATCCATACGAGCTCGATAAGGACAAAACGCCGACTTTGGAAGATTTGAAGAAACTCTTGAAAAAGGCAAAAGCCGATGGTCGTGCGTCAACGCCAAAAAGGCGCGAGCGTTCCTCAAAAAGCGTTGAAGCTATGGAAGACGAACTTGAAAAAAGCTATCGAGAAATGCCAGCAGATCATGAGGCCGAAACTGAAGCGGGGGAATGGATAGAGGGAGTTGCTAGTGATGCAGGTGATGACCGGTGGAATCTTTGCCTGGAGGAAGATACGTGCAAGGCCTTGCGCCAAATGGAAGCCGCCCGTTTGAAGTTAAGTTCATCGAGGTGAAAGGCAAACCGTTTTCTCAAGAAATTACAGTTTATCCGCACGGCTCAACATCATGGAATAATCTAGCTGCTCCTAAACAGTAGTAATGAAACTTTCACCTACAGAAATATTCAAAGGCAAGACGATCTTCTTCATCGGTGGGACGGGATTTGTGGGGAAGGTGACGCTGTCGATGCTGCTGCATAATTTTCCGGATATCGGGAAGGTTTATGCGACGGTGCGGGCGCGGGATGAGAATGAGTCGAGGACGCGGTTTTGGACATCCATCGTTACGTCGCCAACGTTCGATCCGCTGCGGGAGAAGTACGGTGACGGGTTTGAGGATTTTATAAAGTCGAAGGTCGTGCCGGTGAATGGCGATGTCGGGAATGAATTTCTCGGGCTTGATGAAAAGGAAGCTCAGAAAATAATGCGCGACACCGACATCATCATCAATGGTGCCGGGAACGTTACTTTCAATCCGCCGCTGGAGAGTGCCCTGCGGACAAACGTCGTTGGCTCGAACAACATTATCAAGATGGCGCGGATGATGACACGTCCGCGGCTTGTGCATGTATCGACGTGTTTCGTGGCGGGACAACGCAGCGGTGCGATCTGGGAAAACGAACCGGTAGTCGAATATTTTCCACGCAAGGAAGAACTGATCGGGACGACTTTTGACGTCAATCGCGAGGTCGAAGACTGCGCACGGCTTAGCGAACAGGCACGCCAGGAAGCGGACGATGCCGTCCAGATCGCAAAGTTTCGCGAGGCTGCGCGCGAACGATTTGTCGAAGAGGGCCGCGACCCGGATGACGAAACTGAACTGAAATCGGCGATTTTCCGTGAGCGCAAGATGTGGATTCGCGAACGCACGACCGAGCTGGGCGCCGAGCGTGCGGAATACTGGGGCTGGACGAATATCTACACTTATTCGAAATCGCTCGCCGAGCAGATCATCGCCCAGCAGCACGACATCGTAAAAACGCTTGTGCGGCCGTCGATCGTTGAATCCGCACAATCCTATCCGTTCCCCGGCTGGAACGAAGGTTTTACGACTACCGCTCCATTGATTTTGCTCGCCTTACGGGGACAGCCTGTGACACCTGCCAATGAGAAATTGATCCTGGACGTTATTCCCGTCGACATGGTCGCGGGCGCGATTCTCGGAGCGGCGATGGATGCTTTGACTGACGACAATCCACCGCTTGTTTTTCAGGCTTGTTCGGGTGATTCGAATCCGAATAATATGAAACGCGTCGTCGGGCTACTAGGACTTTATAAACGCAAGCATTTTGACGAAAAAGAATCAGGCAATAAGCTGCTGAACAAAATTGCGTCGATGAGTGAAGTCGCGCCCGTTACGCAGCGATCTTACGAGCGGATTTCTTCCCCGATGCTCAATAAATTGGCGAAACGGGCCGATTCGTTTCTTGATAAAGCCAAACCTAACTGGGCGGGCGGGCGGCTCGGAAACATCGTTTCCGATTTGCGGAAATCCGTGGATAATTTTGAGCGCACGACTGCAGAGACAATGAACGTTTTCGAGCTGTTCAAGCCGTTCATGATTGACAACGAATATCTCTTTCGAGCCGATAATATGCGGGCTTTAATGTCGCTTGTCAAAGAAAAAGAGAAAAATCTTTTGCCGTGGTATCCGGAAAAGCTCGATTGGTACGACTACTGGCTAAATGTTCATTTCCCGGGAATGCGGACGTGGGTTCTCCCGGCACTCGAAGAAGAATTGAAGATACAGGAAAACCGATCCTATACTTACAAGGATCTTCTCGATCTTTTCGACACATCGACCAAGCGGTTTCACACCCGCATCGCGATGCGGATCGAACGCAATGGCAGAAAAGAGCAGTATACGTTCGAAGACGTTCGCGAGCTGACCTTGAGGGCCGCAGGCTTTCTTGCACACAAGGGAATTACGCAGGGCGACCGCGTTATTCTCTTCTCGAGCAACATGCCGGAATGGGGCCTCACTTATTTCGGCATTCTCAAAGCCGGTGGAACGGCGATCCCCATCGACCCGGCGAGCTCGATGGAGGAAATTGTCAACTTCGCGAAAAAGGGCGAGGCATCGGCGATTGTTCTCTCTCCGAAGTTAGCGGCGGAGAATCCCGGTCTCGCGGATGCTTTAGATGCCGCTGGCGTCGTGATAGCGATGTTCTCGTTTGACGACGTGTTCGAGATGCCGACTGAAACAGAAGAGGCGCACCGACTTGCCCTGCTGCCGCCGAAAGTTCTCTCAACGGCGGTCGCATCGCTGATCTTTACATCCGGCACGACTGGCTCGCCAAAGGCCGTGATGCTTTCTCACAAGAATTTTACGAATATGGTCTCGATGCTGTCGTCCGTGCTGAATATGGACCTCAGCGACGGAGTTTTGTCTGTCCTCCCGATGCATCACACGTTCGAATTCTCCGCCGGATTTCTCACGCCTTTCTCTAACGGAACGCAAATTACCTATCTCGATGAGCTGTCGAGTGAAGAGTTGAGCCGGGCGATCGAGAACGGACACGTCACCGGCATGGTCGGTGTGCCCGCGCTTTGGGAAATGCTGCACCGTCGAATCAAGACGCGCCTTCGCGAAAACGGCGACTGGCTTGCCGACCTCGCTGACAGCATTATCGATTTCAATGCGTGGCTGCGCGACAACACTCCGTTCAACCTGGGGCCGATTGTTTTCTTTCCGATTCATCAGGGAATGGGCGGAAAGATGCGTTATTTGATTTCGGGGGGGTCGGCATTAAGAGAAAAAGTGCAGAAGGATTTGCACGGACTCGGCTTTACTGTATTAGAGGGATATGGTTTGACCGAATCGTCGCCTGTACTGACCGTGGCGCGGCCCGGCAACAAGCTACTGCGCGGCAGCGTCGGAAAACCACTGCCCGGCGTCGAGGTAAGGATCGACAGCGCTGACGAGAACGGCGTCGGTGAGGTGTTGGCACGCGGGCAAAACGTGATGCTCGGTTACTACAACAACGAAGAAGCCACCGATGCGGTACTTCAGGATCGCTGGCTTAGAACAGGTGATCTTGGAAAGGTCGATGACGAGGGAAATCTTTTTATCGTCGGCCGTTCGAAGGACGTGATAATCGATTCGAACGGCAAGAATATTTATCCGGATGAAATCGAAGAGTTGTATGCAAAGTCCGGATTCATCAAGGAGCTAAGTGTAGTAGGTTTGCCGGATCAGGACGGCGCTGAAAGAATCGCTTCGCTCGTTGTGCCGGATTACGAATTCGACATTGCACGTTCACGAGCCGAAGTTAATGCGAAGGTCGAGGAACACTTTCGAGAGGTCTCGGCCGGTCTGCCATTTTTCAAACGCATCAAAGTTTTGCACCTGACGCCTTTTGAACTTCCCAGGACTGCCACTCGAAAAGTGAAGCGGCCCGAGGTCGTCGAAATGCTGCAAATGCTTGAGGCGCGTTCAAGAAGCAAAACTCGAAAAGCCGTCGAGGAGAAAGGCGACGACAATACGCTTTGGATTCGCAAGATCGTCGCGAGCGTTTCGAGTCGACCGCTGTCCGACGTGGCGATCGAGGACAAGCTTGCAGAATTTGGTTTCGATTCTCTGATGTTTGTCGAGCTGCAAGCCGCTGTTGAAGACGCGGGCGGGCGAGTCCTTTCACCGGATACATTAAACGAAGTGCAGACGGTGCGAGAACTTTTGACAGCCGTGCAGCGAATCGATCGATCAAAGAAATTGGTCGATGAGCCAAAAACGGAAATTAAGAAGGAGGACGAGGAAATCGTCATCCCGTCAATTGTTCGGCGGGTCGGGAATGCGGTCGTCGATTTCGCGCAGGAAACTCTTTATGAAGGTGTGCTCCACACGCGAATCGAAGGTCAGTCGAATGTGCCGCAGCACACTAATTTCATAGTCGCGCCGAATCACACTTCGCATTTGGATACCGGCCTCGTCAAAAAAGCACTTGGCAAAGACGTGGCCGAGCAGACCGTTGCAGTCGCAGCTGCGGATTATTGGTTCGATACCAAATACAAGCGGGCGTATATGAACAATTTTACGACGCTTGTCCCGATCGAGCGCACCGGCAGCCTGCGTCAGTCGCTTCGTCACGTAACCCAAATTCTCAACGAAGGTTATAATGCCCTTATTTTCCCAGAAGGCGGCCGACAGGAGAGCGGCGAGATCGCCGAATTTAAGCCGATCATCGGATATCTCGCACTCAATCAAAAGATCGGTATCCTTCCGATCTATCTCTGGGGTACGTATGAGGCCTTTCCGAAAGGCGTCATCGTTCCGAAAACCGCAAGCCTAGGGGCGAGGGTCGGAGCAAAGGTGGGACGGTTTCTCGAGTACAGCGAGTTGAAAAAGATGACTGAAAACGTGCCGAACACCGAAGCCTACCGCCTGATTGCGGCTCGCGTGCAGCATGAAGTCGAAAATATGCGCGACGGTAAGCGAGATAAATTCGATGTTGCTTCGCTAAGAAAAGCGTGGAAAGCCGAACGGCGACGCAGCCGCAAGCAGGAGCCGGTAATCGATAATTAAGAGATTTTCAATGCGTAGATCGTAGATGTAGGAAATTTCGATGAGATTTGCTAAAACGCGTCGTAAATAATTTATAAGATTCTGTTGGCTGCGACCTCTGCGTTTAATTTTTATGCCGAGAAAAAGAGCACTTGCCTCAACCGAGAAGAAAATTTTGATTACCGGCGGAACGGGTTTTCTCGGCACGCACATCGTTCGGCAATTTCTAAATGCCGGCGAGAAAAATTTGCGCGTGATGGCATCCAGGGTTCCAGCATGGATGAGGGATGCCGGCGTCGACGGGTTCGAAGGTTCGGTAACAAATGATAAAGCTGTTCGCGAGGCGACTAAGAATGTTTCTGCGATTTTTCACCTTGCGGGAAAAGTCTCGCGAAAAAATGAAGACGCGGCGGCGATGAATCGCGTGCACGTCCAAGGCACGCGTTTGCTCTGCGAGGCTGCGGCGAAATCAGGCGTTAAAACCTTGATCATTGCATCTTCGAGCGGCACGATTGCTGTAAGCGATGAAGCTTCGGTTTTTGATGAAACGTTTCCGCAGCCTGTCGAAGTTTTTTCGCCATGGGCCTATTATGCGTCGAAGTATTATCAGGAGCGAACCGCCCTCGAAAACTTCGACGGCGACGGCCGCCGGCTCGTGATAATGAATCCGTCACTACTGCTCGGGCCCGACGACGAGCGGCTAAGCTCGACGAAACCGGTGCTCGATTTCCTCGCTCGCAAAATTCCTTACACGCCAAGCGGCGGCCTAAATTTCGTCGATGTTCGCGACGCAGCAGCCGCCTTCATCCGAGCTCTCGAAAAAGGAAAGCATCAGGAAAAATATCTGCTCGGCTCATCTAACATGACGTTTGCAGAGTTTTTCGGTCGCCTAGAACGCCTAAGCGGCGTTGCCGCACCCATGGTAAAGCTGCCAAAGCGTTTTGCCGTGGCCGGGTCATCACTGATAAGTTCGGTTTTCAATAATTGGGGAAAGGCATCGCCCATTGCACCTAAAGAGGTCGAACAAGCAGAACACTTCTGGTATTTCGATTCGTCAAAGGCTACCGAGGAATTGAATTTTTCACCACGCGATCCGCAAGAGACGCTGAACGACACAATTAGTTATCTGCGTCTGAACTTCCTCGGCGAGGGTGTCTTCTAATGCAGAAGCCCGCACCTAAGTAAGGGCGAATTACTTAAGGGGACGATTCGCCCCTTACTTATGAGCGGGCCTCTGCCTGCTTCTTTCGTGTTAATCGAAACGCGAAATATAAAACTAGTCCGACGGCGGCGGCGATCAATATCGGTCGTCCTTCATTGAAGACGCGCTCGTCGGTCAAAAGCCAGGCAATCATTGCGAGAGCCAAAACCGCTGCTACGATTCCGAGCGGAGCAGAAAATATAGCAGGCGGGGCACTCTTACGAAATCGAAGAACCGGCAGGGCGAGACACGTCGTCGCGTACACCAATAGGCGTGTAACCGTCGCGATGGTGACCGCACTTAGAAACGATGATTGAATAGTTAAAATGAGAATGACGATGGCGCTAAGCATTATCGAGATGTATGGCGTTTTTGTCCGTTCGTGCGTTTTCGCGAATATCTCAGGAATCTCACGCTGTTCAGACATCGCAAACAACATTCGGGTCGCGCTCAAAACCCCGACGTTGAGGTTGCCGAATATCGACACAAGTGCTCCAGCGGTAATGAGACCGGCACCAAAGGTACCCAGGAAAACCGCAGCCGCGTCGGCAAGCGGCCGCTGCGATTGAGCAAGTCCCGGCAAGGTTCCGATCACCACGATTTGCACCAGAATGTAGACCACGGCTACGATTGCGAGAGCGATCAGCATGCCGAAAGGTATACTCCGGCCCGGGTCCTTCGTCTCGCCGGCCAGTACTACAGACGCTTCGAAACCGACGAACGCATAGATCAGCAACAGCACCGCACCTGAGAACGCCGAATATTCCGGAACTGAAGCAAAACTAAAATTTTCAGGTCGAACAAAGAACAGTCCGATCGCTACAAAGATAATAAGTGGCAAAAGCTTGCCGATAGTAAAGACGTTTGTCATCAAAGCCGACTCGCGAACGCCAATCAAATTCACCGCGGTGATGATTGCGACGATAAAACTGATGAACAGAATTCGTAAAGCGCCGTCGTTGGCCGATGGAATGAAGAATCCGAGATACGCAACCAGCAAATTACAGTTTGCCGCAAACGTCGCGACTCTCACGATCCAGTAAAGCCATCCAACCTCGAATCCTACGAACGAGCCGAAAGCCTCCTTTGCATACAAATACGGCCCGCCAGTTTCCGAAAAACGGCTCGACACCTCGGCGTAGCAAAGTACGATCAGGCCAATGATTAGCGCACAAGCGACGAATGCGATTAGGCTGTAGCTTCCGATTCGACCGTAAATTGCGGCGGGAAGGCCGAAAATACCGGCGCCGATAATTGTATTTATGACGATCGCCGTAAAATCCCAGCGACCAATTCCGCGATCGAGTTTTTCCGTCATTGTGTTTGCGAGAAAAGCGGCTTATTGAAATCAAATTACTCGTTTATACTCTAAGCCGGCACTGCACGTAAAGAAATCGAGGATAAAACCTGATGTCTAAACAGCTAAGATGTTTCGCCGTAATCGCTGCGTTCTTCGTGATCATCGCGGCAACACAGGCGCAGAAAAATCGCGACAAGATCGAGGTTGTTCCGCCGTCGGGATATAAGCCTTTAGCAATCGAAAATTCTCCCGAGCTGCAGTCGATCCTGGTTAAATCGATCGGCGAGGTGCTCGATTCGTACCCGGCACGTGGCTTTAAAGCGGATGACATCGCCGCGACGTTGATTGACCTTCGCGATCCATCAAATCTGACGTGGGCAAGTTTCGGCGGCGAACGCCCGATCTACCCGGCGAGCGTCGTAAAAATATTTTACATGACCGCCCTCGAACGGCAGCTTGAGGATGGCAAAATCGTGATAACGAAGGAGCTCGAGCGAGGGCTTAAGGATATGATCGTCGATTCATCGAACGAAGCGACGCAGTACATCCTGGACGTTCTCACCGACACGTCGAGTGGCGGCGAGTTACCCCAACGAGAATTTGATAAATGGCAGTACAAACGAAACCGCATCAACAGATATTTTTCCGCAATGGGTTACGCGAACATCAACGTGAATCAGAAAACGTTTTGTGAAGACGCGTACGGAATCGAGCAGCAATCGCGCAACTACAAAGGGCAAAACCGGAACATGATCACCACCAATGCTACGGCCAAACTAATGACCGAGATCGTTTTGGGAAGAATGAACACCCCGGAGCGAACAGCGCGGATGATGAATTTGATGAAACGCGATCCATTCGTCGTATCAAAGGATACCGACAATCAAGCCACCGGTTTTATCGGCAAGGCGATTCTTGACAACAAGATGGCCGGCACCCGTCTTTGGTCGAAAGCCGGCTGGACGAGCCGTGCTCGTCACGACGTTGCTTACATCGAAACGCCGGATAAATTAAAATTCGTTCTTGCGATCTACACCGAAAATCACGCTTCGGAACGCGAGCCGATTCCGACAATCGCGAAAAAGGTGATGAACGGATTGCGAGCGCAAAAACGCTAAGGACGAGAAACCAGAGGGAAACGCGGATCTGTAGAAAGTATTCTCACTTTTTCCTTCAGCCAAATTCGTCGGCGCGAAAGAGAAATTTTGTGTGAAGCCTGCAAAACCATGCTTGCTTACTGCACCTGTCATCTCGATGATCGGTCCGAAATCGTTCGGAGATTCGTTTTGTGCGGATGAATTGCTGTAACGATTCTCCCACAAAAGTTTCTCGTCCTTCGAAATCGTGAACGTAAATTATGTCACTGGCATTTTCGAACAAGTCGAAGACGTTCAACGTCCATTGCCGGAGCAACGGCCAATCTCCTGCCGCAAACTAACGTTCCAAATACAAACGAATAATTGTATATGCGGCATCTCTCGGGCTTGGAGAAAAACTGACGGCGACCTAACGGAGCTTATCCTGAGTGCTGGCATGCTCGGCCGATGGGGTTTCGCGCTCGATATGAAATCGGGCTAGAATAATTAAAACCCTGCCTCTCTCGAAAACTTATGAAAACTATTAGACTGATTTTTCTCACCGCTGCTTTTTCAACCGTCGCCATCGGCCAAACGATGCCCGCGGATGCCGACCCGCAAATGTGGCAGCGTGCGATCGCACTTCATCGGCGGGCTATCATTGTCGACGGCCACAACGATATCACCGGTCCGATGGTTGATGAAGATCTAAATCTTGCGACCGATACCCGCGGCCGTCTGCAGCGTGGCGGCGATCCGTTTCATACCGACCTTTCCCGTCTAAAGGCAAGCGGCATCACCGGCGAATTTTTCTCGATTTACGTTTCCGGCAGCACGCTCACCTCGGGCGGGGCGATGCGGCGGGCGATGGACTTGATCGATGCGACTTATCGGGAAGCCGAACGGCATCCGCAGCTCGAATTTTGTACTTCAGCCGCGGACATTCGCCGTGCGAAACGCCAAAATCGCAT
Source organism: Pyrinomonadaceae bacterium (assembly GCA_046261815.1). Lineage (GTDB taxonomy): Bacteria > Acidobacteriota > Blastocatellia > Pyrinomonadales > Pyrinomonadaceae > OLB17. Next base: position 11,812 of record JBHENZ010000117.1, read on the forward strand.
CTGCGCGCTCATGGGCATTGAAGGCGGTTATGCGATCGAGAATTCTCACTACGCTTTACGCAATTTTTATCGACTCGGCATCCGGTATATGACGCTGACGCACAACGTCTCGCATGACTGGGCCGACGCACATCGCGGCGAGGTCAAGAACAATGGCCTTTCGGAATTCGGCAAAGAGGTCGTCCGCGAGATGAACAGGCTCGGCATGCTCGTCGACATCTCGCACGTCTCGGACAAGGTAATGCACGACGTTCTGGACACCACCAGGGCACCGATAATCGCCTCGCATTCATCGGCGCGCGGTGTGGGAAATCATACGCGGAACGTGCCCGACGACGTACTGAAACGCGTGGCACAAAACGGCGGAGTAATGATGATCAATTTTTATCCGTCGTTTTTGGACGATCGGACGAATCGCGAGGAGAATGAACGCTCCGCGCGATTGAAACCGCAGATCGATGCTTTGCGTGAACGATTAAAAAACGACCAGGCGGCATTTATCAAAGCCGAGAACGCACTTTTAGCCGCGAACCCAATTTACGTGCCGACCTATGCCCGCATCGTCGACCACATCGATCATATGAAGAAAGTCGCCGGCATCGACATCGTCGGCCTCGGTTCCGATTACGACGGCGTGCCGTTTTTGCCAACGGGAATGAACGGAGCCGAAGACCTCGCACTTGTGACTTACGAAATGCTTCGTCGCGGCTACACCGAACAGGAGATTCGAAAGGTGCTCGGCGAAAATTTTATGCGTGCCTTTTCCCGCGCCGAGCAAATCGCTCGCAGTTCTTCGCGAACGATCAGCGCCGATGGAAGTTTGAAGAAGATCAGGTGATCCAAATAACAGCCGCCTCGCAAGTTACGACCCGGACAGCAGCGACATTCGCAATATCGCTGCTTTTTATTATTTAAACAGGCTGCAATCCTAAACACTTCGACGAGATTCAGAAGATTAGACAACGCCGCAAAGATGTATAGATTGCGTATTTCGATCTCACGCGATACGGATTTATCGTACGAGGATTCAGAAATCGGCCGCTTTTTTAATGGCCGACCGCCAGAGATTCCGCTACACACGATAAATTATGAAACGAGAATTTTCTTTACTAACCTTATCCGTATTTCTCATCGCTGCTGCCGGCGCATGCCGTGAGTCTGAAATTGTAAGAATCGCGCGTGGACCAAACGGAGGAGTTGTGCTCTCGCGCGAAAATATGCAGACCACGTCCGCGGGCACACGCGTTTTTTCGAAATCACCGATCACTTCCGAACAACTTGCCGCTATCGACCGCGGCACATCCTCTGCGTTTGTCGACGCACGCGCCTCCGGCTACTCGCAAAAACTCTCAACCGACTTTTACGAAATCTT
>JBHENZ010000118.1:0-7529 GCA_046261815.1 Pyrinomonadaceae bacterium
GCCGAACGGTTTGAGCTTTATATCAATCGGATGGAGGTCGCGAATGGGTTTAGCGAGCTTAACGACCCTCGGGAGCAGTACGAGCGATTCGTCGATCAGATGGATCAGAGGACACGCGGCGACGAGGAAGCGATGATTTTGGACGAAGACTACATCCGCGCCTTGTCTTATGGAATGCCGCCGGCGGCTGGGATCGGGATCGGGATCGACAGGCTTGTTATGCTGCTGACAAACAAACACTCGATCCGAGATGTGATTCTTTTTCCGCATATGCGGCCCGAGCGAAAAGAAGACGAAAAACAAGACGAAGAAGCAGCTGCTTCACGCGTGAACGAACGAAAAGCGGGAACTTGAGAAATCGGCTTTCCCGAAACATTTGTGCCGACCGCCCAGGCATTTCACGCCCCCCGAACTTTTCCGCTACTTCCGGAAGTTAACAGTAGGACGAGTGCGGGGACATTTTTGCTCAATTTTTTTAATTTATGATAAGCAGGTTTCTTGTCATGCCGGATGTAGCTCGGATTCGTGTTTAAAATAATCCTCTTTACCGCGTTTGCGTTAGTCGCATTCGCGTTCAATTCGATGTTGTGCCGCATGGCATTGAGCGGCGGCGAGGCTGATGCGGCCGGATTCACGCTGGTAAGACTAGTTTCCGGGGCCGTAACGTTATCCGCCATCGGCTACGTCGCGAATCGTAATTTTCAGTTCATCAAACGCGGCAATCTACTTTCCGCGTTTTTTCTTTTTGCCTATGCGATTTGTTTTTCGTTTGCCTATCTCGGTTTGACGGCGGGCACTGGAGCATTAATTCTATTTGGCTCGGTGCAGATGACGATGCTTGGCGCCGCCGTTTATAGCGGTGATCGACCGCGGTCATTCGAGTGGCTCGGCCTGGCGGTCGCACTCGTTGGGCTAATCTACCTCGTATTTCCCGGGTTGGCGTCGCCGCCGTTGCTCTATTCGGCGCTGATGGCAACGGCGGGCGTTGCGTGGGGATTCTATACTTTGCTCGGTCGGACAGGCACTGATCCTATTGCAGAAACGGCGGGCAATTTTGCGTGGTCGGTTCCGATGGTTGTTTTAGTGTGTCTGCCGTTTTTGTTTGAGATCCGCCTATCTTCTCGCGGATGGATTCTGGCGATTCTGTCGGGCGCGGTCGCATCGGGAATCGGCTACAGCGTTTGGTATGCGGTACTCAGATCCCATACGGCCACGCGGGCGGCGGTTTTGCAGTTGTCCGTTCCCGTTATCGCGGCGGTTGGTGGTGTTTTGCTTTTGGCAGAGACCGCAACCGCCAGATTGTGGATTGCGGGACTACTGATTTTGAGTGGGATTGGGTTAACGATTTTTGGTCGAAGGTCCTGATTTTTTCGGTGATATTTGTTTGCTTTTTCGCCGGACGGCCTTATGACTCTTACGATTCTTGCCGATTACTATTTATGATTTTACAATCTTTAAAGATACTGCCGAGACGCTTAATCAAATGAAGCACACGATCACACTAATCCCTGGCGATGGCATCGGACCTGAGATCACCGCGGCCACGGTACGCATTATCGAGGCCACCGGCATCGACGTTGAATGGGAAACGCACATTATGGGCGCGCACGCCCAGGAAAAATACGGCACGACTTTGCCCGAGGAAACGATCGAGTCGATAAAACGTAACAAAGTCGCGCTTAAGGGTCCGCAAACGACGCCGATCGGCAAGGGCTTTACGTCGGTAAATGTTCGCCTGCGTAAAGCGCTTGATTTATACGCCAACGTCCGGCCGATCCGCGCACTTCCCGGCATTCCCAGCCGGAACCCTGACTTAGATCTCGTCATCGTTCGTGAAAATACCGAGGACCTTTATTCCGGTCTCGAACACGTCGTTGTGCCTGGCGTGGTTGAGAGCATTAAAATCATCACCGAAAAGGCCTCGACGCGCATTGCACGATATGCCTTCGAATACGCCAAATCGAACAACCGAAAGAAGGTGACGGCTGTTCACAAGGCAAACATCATGAAGCTGTCGGACGGACTGTTTCTCGAATGCTTTTACAACGTCGCGAAAAATTTTCCGGAGATCGAGTCGGACGACAAAATTGTCGATAATTGCTGCATGCAGCTTGTGATGCGGCCCGAACAATTCGACGTGTTGGTGCTGGAAAATCTGTATGGCGATATTGTTTCCGATCTTTGCGCCGGCTTAATCGGCGGCCTCGGCATGGCTCCGGGAGCGAACATCGGTGAGCAAGGAGCCGTTTTCGAGGCCGTGCATGGTTCGGCGCCAGATATAGCTGGGCAGGGAATCGCCAATCCGACGGCGATCTTGATGTCGGCTATCTTGATGCTCCGCCACATCGGCGAAATGGATGCCGCCGACCGTACCGAGAAAGCGATGCTCGAGGTTTTCGCCGAAGGAAAGCACCTCACGCGCGACCTCGGCGGCACCGCAAAAACAAACGAATTCGCCCGCGCAATCGTCGAAAAATTAACCGGCTCAGCCGGGGCGACAGCGTAAGAAGGCGATTTTTGCCGTGCAAGTGTTCTCGCGCGAATCGTTCAATAAAAGAGGGCTGAAATATCGCTCTCGTGCGACGCTATGAAACGCCTCACCTACATGTTAATCATCGCCGCAGGTGTTGCGATTTTTGCACAGGCCACGACCGCGCAAACCGTACGTGTGCAGATCAACCAAGAACGCCAAACGCTACACGGGCTTACCGTCAAATTTCTCCAGCTTGTCGAAGATTCCCGCTGCCCTTCCGATACGAACTGCGTCTGGGCAGGCAATGCAAAAATAAAAATCGCCATTCGCAAAGCAAACGGGGCTTCAAAAACTTTTGAGATGAACACCGGGGTTAAGCCGCAGTCGATCGCGTATGGCCGTTACCGAATAAAGCTCACTGATCTGACACCGCATCCGCGATCGAACATTCGCATCAACCGCAACGGCTACGTCGCAACCTTCATGATTCGTCGCATTTAACTCCAAACTACTGCCGACCTTTCATCCGCGTTCTCAAAATCGGAACTTTCTCATTCGGAATTCTCGCGAACACGCCCAGCACGACATACCATTTCTTCTTGCGCAGCTTCCATATGTGAAGGCAATTGCCTTTTTCCGAGCCCTCATTGTTTACGGAAAACTCACACGGATTCCAAATATAGGCCATGTCGCCCGCCTCGAGCAGCGACGTGCGTTCGGGGAAAGCAATCGACTTGTAGGCCCGCGTCTCCCTCACGACCGCACGCTTTCCGAGAATCGGCGGCAAACCGTCACGCAAAAATCGAACATCGTCCGCCCCGAATCTGCGATACGCGTTTCTCAGGCCGGCGCCGCCCATGCTCGAACGCAGAAAGTTCATCGACGCATCGGCCGCCGACCAGCCGCGCTTGTTAAGGTCGATGCGGTTGCCCGGCGGTATCCGCGGGATCGTCAAACTGTTCGGAAACTTTTCGTGCTCGGTGATGATATCGACACTCGCCCGAAACTTACCGTCGAGCCTTTTTTCCCAAATCGTCACGTACTGCCCGAATTCTGCCGCCGAGTCCGCCTTGCCGGAAGGGTAATATTCCCAGGTGCCGGTCGTGTAAGCGAGTTTGCCATTCGAAGAAACGTCCACGTAGCTGGCCTGGCGGAACAGCCGGGCGCGGCCGGATTCGCGCGTTTTCCAATATTCCTTCCCGCTTACCGGGCCTGGGCGAAACAGCACTGCATCATCAGCCAAAATCTCCAAAAACGCTTCGCGAACGCCCTCCGCGACCGCCTTTTGCCCAAATGCCCTTTCGGCCTCGAAAATCTGCTGTACATCGGCCTGAGCGCACGCCCCGACGCAGAAAGTCATCACCAAAAACAACCCCTTAATCGCTCGTCGCATACGAACAGCCTACCACAAAACGCAATAGTACCGTTCGAGAAAATTCGCGCGTGATCACTTCAAAATATAGTTTCTATGCAGCCACGATCCGCCGTCGAGCGTTTCAAGAAAAATCGCGGTCGCCGATTCACGGGTGATCATTTTTATACGATCGGTGATCGTGCGGTCTTCGGCATGGCTGGCGGCTTCTGTTGCAGCAAGAAAAGTCGAGACATCTGCTGCGGCAACCGACGAAGTGTTTTCAGTCGCGAAAGATTCGGCGACCGCTTCGATTGCGGCAGCTTTCAGAAGCTTTGGCCATAGCTTTCTAAATAGCTCGGACGAAGCGTATGTGTCGGCGCTGTTGATCTTGCCGTTGATCGCAAAGACAAAACCGATCACGTTTGGCTTGTTGTCTATTATCTTCGAAAGCTTTTCGATATACTCGCCCGAACTCGTGCGAACGGACGAGTGCTCCAGCGAAAGCTGCAAGCTCGAACGCGACACGGCCGAATTGACGTTGGCGCTCATCGCTGCACCCAACTTGCTCTGCGTTTCCGCTACCTTGTTCCAAACCTCGCTTTGCGAACGCGTGGCTTTGGCGGCCATCTTCAAATCTTTTGAGGCGACCATATCGGTCGAGACGGCGAACGTGGTCGGCTTTTCACCGCCTCGCTGCTGCCAGCGGCCGTTTTCGACACAAAACGCATCGATTGGTATTTTGCCGGAGCGTGCCGGCACGATCAGATCGACGGCCAGCACGCGATCCTGCTTGCCGCCCTTCACGATGTCACCGGCCTGGACAAAAACTTCATCCGTCTTCGAAACATTTTCGATGGCAAGTTCGCTGACCTCACCCGTCTCATGGACGATGACGATATCCCGGATCATCGCCTCTTCTAGGATCAAAGGCGTTTTCCCGTCAAGCCGGTTCTCGCCGTGAACCAAATAGATCGTCAGATTCTTGTGTGTGAAAGGGCCCGAAAGATTTTGCTCACGCGTAACCGGCGTGTCTACGCTTTCCGGCACTGCAAGTACTGGCAGAAAATTTGTGATCTTTGCCAGAACAATTCCCGTCGCCAACGTCGCAACTCCAACTGCCAGTGCAAATATCCATCTCGTAGTCATTTCGCCTCCATCAACTGTCCGAAACGTATTTCTATCAAAAGCCTTCACCACACGAACGGCTGAGCAACATGTTCCTTGCAGGAGAATCGAATTACTTTCTTAGACACGCGAAACCGGCGAAGGTTCCAGAGCACTCAAAGCGCATTAATTAATAGCTTTGCGCAGGGGTTATTTGATAACTTTTAGATATTTGGTCAAATGAGCGATGGAGGGCGGTTGATGGGTGATGAAAGGAGCGTTGTTCCGTTGGGCGATTTAGCGGGACGTTCGATCCTGTCGAGGACGAGCGGAAACAAGCTCGGCAAAGTCGTCGATGTTTTTGTCGATGATAAAACGGGCAGTTTTCGCGGCGTGACAGTCGACCTTGAGGGCGAAAAAACGGGCGTGCTGCTTCAGGAGAATATCTACAGTTTCGGCAGCGACGCGGTTATGGCCGAGCGTGACGATGCAGTTCTAATAGGGGATGACGAGCGAAACGCCACGCTGCCGCTGGTCCGCGAACATCTGATCGGAATAGACGTCATTACAGAAAGCGGCGTGCTTATCGGCCGCGTCTCCGACGTATTCCTGACGCTGGCCGCGACGCCGCTTATCGTCTATGAAATTCACGACTCGTTCTGGGACAAGCTGCTCGGGCGAAAAGTTTATATCCTCTCGTCGGAAAGCCAGGCTTTATCCGCTGACCGCAAAAGGCTCGTCGTTTCCGACCTCGCTGCCCAAACCGCAGGTCCCGATATCCAATACTTGATCGATCAAAACTTTTCGATCCGCTCGTTGTCATCAGAAACCCCCGGCGACGACCGAACAGTGATCAAATTGCGCGAGCCGGTGGAAGACGAAACCCTCGTTCGGCTGCCCGACGATGATAAAACGATTTTACGAAGGCGACCGGCGGCCTAACACGCGCCGCGCGGATGCCTCAGACACGGGGTGAGGTGAAGATGAAAAGATTCACAGCAATCGCAGTCACATTGCTAACAATATTAGCCGCAAACGCGTTCGGTCAGGCAGCCGGTTCCGCGTGTCGGCTACAGGGCGAATATGTGGTGGAGCCAGGCGAAAGCGATGAGCTTTATACGATCGCAAGAGAAGCTGCCCTCAGCGTCCCCAAACGTGACCGCCGTCAATTTTTCAACGACCTCGCCCTTAGGCTGACGCCGCCTGAAAGCATCGGAATCGAATGCCGAGGTCGGCAGGTCAGCATCGGCTCGTCGCGGGCCGAGAAAGTGACATTTGTTGCCGACGGTCAGTCGCGTCGCGAGCGAAGCTCGAGCGGAGGATTTGTCACGTCGCGGATCTCGCTCGCGAACGACACGCTGACATTTGCATCTAGCGGGCGCGCTGTCGACACGATAAATGTCCAATTTCAATCGATCGACGACGGACGGCAACTTCTTGTCGTTCGCCGAATCTTCGCCGAGCAGCTCGATCAGCCCGTCGAGATTCGCACAAGATACAACCGCATTTCGGACAGCGTGGATTGGACGGCTTATGGCGCGGTGCCGGCTAGACTCCCGAATCGAAATCCGGGCCGACGAACGCCCACCGGAATCAGCCGCGGGGCAGACGAGCTTCGCGCCGCGCTCGATGCCTGGATTCGCGCCACCAACCGCCAGGATATCGAAGCGCAGATGGAATTTTACAGCCCGCGCCTCGATGCGTTTTATCTTGCGCGAAATGTTACGCAGAATGTCGCTCGGCTCGAAAAACAACGCGCATTTTCGGCGGTAAGATCAGTTGAACTTCAGGCCGAGGAGCCTGAGATAGTTTTTCTCGAAAATGGCCGGTTCGCCGTGATGCGTTTCCGGAAAACGTACCGCGTCGTCGGTCAGCGGAGAATACGCGAAGGTGAGGTCGTGCAGGAGCTTCGTTGGCGCCGCGATGGCGACCACTGGCGAATCGTTAGCGAGCGCGATGTTCGGGTAATTCGGTAAAAAGTTTAATTTGGTCGACGCCGATCGTCGCGCACTCGACGCGAAGGAATTCCCGTGAATATCGATTCGATGTCCGAAGCCGAAGGTCTCACCTTTTCGCGCACGACACGCTCGCGCGTGGCGCCTGCCGGGTAACGGCGACGAGTCTCGGTTCGCTCAACGGCAGGATTTTGTCGCCGCTCGGTTTTGCGGGCCGGTTCCGGTTTTGGCTCCGTTCGCGAAGTCTCTCTTTCCGCACGTCGAGCAGTTTCCGTTTCAGGTTTTTTCTCAGCGGTTCTCGGCTTTTGTCTCGGGGACGTAACCGTTTCGACCTCGCGCGGCGTTTCCCCTACCGGTCGACTCTCATCCACGACCGCTTGCGTTTCCAACGCAGGCCCACTCGCTGCCCGTTGTTGTTCACTTGTCGGCTGCGCTGCCGTCGATTGACCCTCGGCAGAAGTCGAGCGAGAGAGCCGCACGGCGTAAACAACCAGCAGCAACGAAACGAAAAGTGCTGCTGCCAATCCGACGGGCCGCAGCCACGGCGAATTGACAAAATTTCCGACAAAAGCAGACCGCTCTTGAATCCGATCGCTGAGCGGAGGCGTCGCCGGCGTTCGATTCACCGGAACCGCGGGTAAAT
>JBHENZ010000119.1:0-9406 GCA_046261815.1 Pyrinomonadaceae bacterium
CCTGCGAAGATTGCCAGGGAACGCGTTTTCGCGATGAGATTTTACAGGTCAAATATAAAGGGAAGAATATTCACGACGTTCTCGAAATGACAGTCCGCGAAGCGATGTTTTTTTTCAAGGACGTGAAAAAACTTACCAGTCGATTGACGATGCTCGAGTCCGTCGGCCTTGGCTATCTGCGGCTTGGCCAGTCTCCGACGACGCTTTCCGGCGGCGAGGCCCAACGCGTCAAGCTCGCTTCATATCTCGCCCAGAAAACCAAATCGAATACGCTTTTCATTTTCGACGAGCCGACGACCGGCCTGCATTTCGACGACATCAACAAACTCCTCGCCGCGTTCCGCACCTTGATCGACAACGGCGGCAGCGTCGTTGTGATCGAACATAATCTCGACGTCATTAAAACCGCTGACTACGTCATTGACATGGGCCCCGAAGGCGGCGCTGGCGGAGGCGAGATTGTTGCGATTGGAACCCCGGAACAAATCACAGAAAATGGTAGGTCTTATACAGGTAAATATCTGAAACCGCATCTAAGCTCTGCAGCTTAGTCTTCCTCAAACTTCGCACGCCATGCCGGGGCGATCTCGTCCATAACCTTACAGTCGCAATAACCACCGTTTTCGTTTAGCCAGCTTGTCAGCTTCGCAAAGTTCAGGCGGTTGTCCATCATAAATTTCATCGCATAACGCAGCGTGTCATCGCATTCATCGTCGTACAATTCGTCCTCGATAAAGTCGAGCATACCGCTTATTGTCTCTTGCCCGGCGGGCAACGTTTCGAGAAACGCCTCTAGCTCCTCGCCGCTAAGCTGTTCGAGATTTTCGATCTGTCTTTTTCGTAAAATTGGCATACAGGACCAAGTAACGGTCTCCGCAAAAATTAAACACTGAAAAGTTAAAACTAAAAACGCGCTCTTATTCTCAATTTTTTTGGTTTTCAGTTTGTGTAGAACGACAAGTCTTCCAGTGCAAGCATATTAAAATTCGCTTTCCGAAACGCGCGACAGCTCTGCCCGCTCAGCTTCTTCACGTTCGCGTTGCCTTACGCCGTCACGGCCGTCGTAGACGGCGAATTTTGGCAGAAATAATGCCATTAGACCGACGGCTATAATACAAAGAATGCCGCCCGAAACGAGCGCGAACTTCACGCCATACCATTCGGCAACAATTCCCATTTTAGCACTTCCGAGCATCGGCCCGGTCAGATAGCTGACCATTTCGATGCTAGCCATCCGGCCGCGTAGGTAGTTAGGTATTGTCTGGTTCCAAATCGCACCGCGGAAGATTCCCGAGACCATATCGAAAAATCCCGCTACGCCCAGGAAAAATAATGCGGGTACAATGCCGTCCACAAGGCCGAAGAACAAAATCCCAACTCCCCAGAGCATGGCCGCACCGGTCACCATCGCGCCGTGGCGATGGACGCTCGACGCCCATCCGGAAGTGACGCTTGCAGTCAATGCACCGATCGCGATCGCCGCGGGAAACAGTCCAACATAACCGTCGCCGTAAATGGCTGCCAGTGCCGGATAAAGAGCCTGCGGAAAAGCAAAAAACATCGCGACGATGTCGATAAAGTAAGTGCCCAACAGTTCCTGTCTGCTGAACGCGTATCGCAAAGCTTTCTTGACACCCTCGAAACTCGGTCGTTCTGCGTTATCGGGTGCAGCCACATACCGCAGCATAAATACCGCGATGAGCGAGGCGACGAAAGTAAAAAGATCAATACCGTATGCGACGGCCGGGCTGAGCTGCGTCGCGATTATTCCCGCAACAGCGGGCCCGACGATCATTCCTATGTGGAACCGGATCGAGTTCAAGGCCGCAACCGCCGCCATCATTGCGGGAGGGATTATTTTTTGAATAAACGATTCGAACCCGGGCCGCTGCAGTGCGGCCAGGCCGGCGTGCATCGCCACCGTGACGAACAACACCCAAATCCTCGGCTCGGGCAACAACGCGTTTCCCAGAAGTACGGCCGTCAAAATCGTCTGCCCGATCTCGGTAAACCGCAGCATCCTACGCTTGTCAACGTAATCGGCCAGTGCTCCGCCGACAAACGCAAGCCCGAACATCGGCACGAATTCCGCTAACGCGATATAGCCGACCATCGCGTTGGAACGCGTCAACTGATACATCTGCCAAGGAACGACGATAAACGTCATCATCGAACCAAAAAACGAAACAAGCTGTCCGAAAAAAAGCAGCCGGTAATCGCGCGACGTTCGTAGTGGAGATAAATCGATTAACACAGTTTCCGCGGATTTTGCGAATGGTTGATTCACTTACCGGTGATGTACAGAATGTACGGACCGGTTTGGGCGACGATGCGGCAGTCTCTGCAGGCGCCTTCGCTGCTTAGAACAAGCGAGTCGGGTGGCAGCTTTTGGAAAAAAGGCATGTGGACGAACTCGTCTTTGCTTCGTCCCTCAACGATCGAGTACCAAAGAGCGTGAATATAAGCCGGGCCTCCTCTGCCGTCGATCAAATAGATCGGCCTTTGAGGCGAAGCTACGGCCTTGTCGTAAAGCGGTTTATAGTCTGCATCAAAAGCGTAGCCGCGACTGGGCCCGTGCACGAAGAATTGATAATGGAAATACGATGCCTCGGCGAGGGTGAATAAAAGAATTGCCGCGGCGATCCATTTGCGATTCGATTCCGCATCTCGTCGCACAAACCAACCGTCTATCAGCAGCCATTTAAGACCCGGAATCATAAACAAAATTACGAAAACAGGAAACGCTACCATCCGCAAGGTGTGAAACGAATCGGTCGTTAATGCACCCGGAACAGCCGAAGCCGCCAACCCGAATGCCGCGAATCGCCACCACCTATCTTTTCGATAAAGGGTAAGAGCGACGACGAGCCCAATGAGGGCAATTACGAAACTCGTTAAAAAAATGCTGCCAAGGGCTTCGGGCAGATGGTGGCGTGCATTTGTATCTCCGGCGAAAAGGATCGTCAGCGGGTTAATGTCCTCAAAATACCGCCTGACGAATGTCGCAAAAATTTCGAGCCATGAGCTTTCGGGTTTGATATACGAAAGTACCCGAAAGCGATTGGTTATTTCCGGTCTTTGCCAGAGGTAATATGCTAATGGGAAAAGCGTTATTCCATAAGCGAGCCAGGTAGCCGAAACCGAGAATATCTGTTTGCGATTTGTGACTAAGAAAATGAGCGCAAACGCGAGAAGCGGTCCGAGCAGTCGGCCGATGGTATAGCTATACGTAAGCAGGGCGAGTGCACCGACAATTGGAAGAATTCCGTCCCAGTCCCACTCTTCTTTCTTGTAAGTGCGATATACCGCCCAGAGAAAGAGTGCAACTGCCGCCGGATAAAAGAAAGTCTCAAGCACCACCCTGCCTACCTGAAACATCCATGGCAGAGTAAGAGCGGTAAAACCAATGATAACGGCTACGATTCGGCTGCCGGAGATTTTCCAGGCCAGTCCGCTCAAAAGTAAGCAGGCCAAAAACACCGATGCGGCAGCCAGAATGCGGGCAGCCAAAATGCTCGGGCCAAAAATTGAGAAAACTCCGGCTAACAGATAAATGTGTGTTGGGTTAGCATATTGCTCGAAACCGATGCCGTAGATTTGAAAATATAGTGGAAACCTCGGACCGAACTCTCCGGCACCGGTCTGCGACACCAGATATGCGTTGTAGGCAAGACCCGATTCATCGACATAAAAACCGGGCGGGTTTGTTTGTATGCCAAAAAGATAAATCAGAAAAACAGCGGCAATTACTCCCATCCAGAACACAACGCCCCGGCGTTCTGTCGCCGAACGGAATCTAGACGCCAAATATCCGCAGCTTAAACTCATCGTTTGAGGTGTAAATTTCCGCGCGGCGGCCCGAAAAACGCTCCGAATCGGCGAGAACCATAGGCAGTCCGCCGCGCGGAATGTTGGCGCCGTATTCGCGTCGGTTGTAGATTGAGGCAATTTGTGGATTCAGCCGCTGCGTGATGCCGTAGCGAATGGCGCGCGAAGCGGGCGGGATAAATCCGTTCGTTCGTCGCGCGTTGATAAATTCAATCGACGTATCGTAAATATTGACCCGAGACGGAATGTCGCGTATCGCCAAATCGCGGTGCATTAGAAGATTCGCCACCGCCTCGCGGACGGAATAAACGTGAAAAACAGGCCGCGTCCTAATCGGCAAATCGGCCGGAGCCGATACCGACTTTTTCGGCCGCTGATTAGCGAGATCGCAATAACGTTCGATAAACCTAACGACCGCCTCCGATTGGTGCAGCAGATTTCCCAACACGGTCGCTCGCTCGACCAGCTGCGCGGCACCGTTCTCGCCAGAAAATTTTGCAACTGAAACAATCGAGCGCGGAAAAAGCTCGCCGACCAGCTCGTTTTTCCCGAACAACACAAGTGCCGCAACCGTCGGGAAAAATTCGTCCGCTCCGCCTGCCGCAAGCAACAGATCCTTTTTCAAAAAATCCGCCGTTTGGTAAAGGTTCGTGGTGGGGCTCACGTTCTCGAAGCCTCCCGCGAATGTCCACAACAAACCGTCGTCGAAGTATGATTCATCGGCGTTGAAAAGCGGAATATTCTCGTAAGCGAGCGGCCTTAGCTCGTCGAGCCACATCGAAAGCTGCTCGCGCGAGACTTCCCGTTTCTCGGCACCGAACCGCATATAAAACCTGCCGTCGCGAGTACGGTACGGCCTCTTACGTCCATCGACATCAAGGGCGACGATACGCTTGCCGCTGTCAAACGCAATGTTGTCGATTAGCGGCACGATCGGCGGCACGATCTCATCGCGGCAAATGCGGCGAAGCTCGTCCTGCACCCCTTCCGGATTCACCACCCCCTCGATGCGAAGCTGGTCGTTGACGCCGAAGATGAGCGTTCCGCCGTCGGTGTTGGCAATAGCGACTATGCCTTGCGCGATTTTTTCGGAGTTGGAAAGCTTAACCTTTAGCTCGAGATATGTATCTTCGCCGCCGCGGATCAGGCGCAGCAGTTCGGACCTTGTCGTGCTCTGCGCGGCCTGGTTTAACAGATATTCGTTGTGAGAAAATTCGCCGGCTGAATCGAATCGGTGGCTGTGTCGGAACTTTCGTCTTGGCATGGCTTCCGGCGTGAAATTTTTTGTCAAGACGGACCACACCCCAGCGCCCGCCCGAGCGATTCTACAAACCAAAATCGCTGCTGGATTTGTCGTAAACGACCTGTATATATTGAAACACCGAACCCGCTAAAAGTAAACACACTCGCCCGTACACTTTCTCAGCCTATTCCTCTTTTTTCTCTTTTTCTGAGGTCGTGCTGTGTATCTCATTGAATCCGGCTTTAGTAGTAAAGGAGAACCCCAGCAAAGAATAAGGGACGAGCAATGCCGACCCAAGACTCCAACCCGGCGCTCAAATACTTTGACAATAAGACGCTAATCGATTTTATACTTACAATGTTTCGGGCGAAGACTGCGCCCTTACTCGCGTACGAGCCTCTAGCAATTATCGTGCATACTGACATCACCACCGCATATATAGGGTTGGGATCAAACCTTGGCGACCGGGCCGGGCATTTGCTGATGGCCGTCCGCGGGCTGCTTGATGCTAATTTTCACATATGCAAGCTTTCCGGCATTTACGAAACCGGGGCGGTCGAGATCGAAAGCGATGCGAGCTTTTTGAACATGGTCGCGGAGGTGAAGGTCGAAGGCGTTACGCCGTCGCAGATGCTTGCCCGCATGCTGCGAATCGAGTATTTGCTCGGCCGCCGCGAAAAGTCCGAGAAAAAGCCGCGGACGATCGATCTTGATTTGCTTTTTTACGGCCGCGAGCGGGCACAAACGCCTTTCTTGACGATCCCACATCCTCGTCTTCATTTGCGTAAATTCGTGCTCGTGCCGATGGCCGAGATCGCACCAAGCTTTGTCCATCCGGTACTGCACAAAGACATCCGCACGCTGCTCGAAAAATCTACGGATAACTCGCGTGTTGTCCGCTGGAACGCCGCCGGAAACCATTTTGACAAGCTTGTGTCGTCGCACCTAGACAGAAATTTGACAAAGTTTTAGACTGGAGGTCAATTTATGGCCTATTTGAAACCGGATAAGCCTGAGAAGGTTTACGTTCCCGCCCTTCGGGCCGCAAAAGAAAAAGGTGAAAAACTCGTTTGCCTGACCGCCTATGACTATCCTACCGCACGGATCGTCGACGAGGCGGGCGTCGACATCATTCTCGTTGGCGACAGCATGGGAAACGTTATCCACGGCTACGGGAACACGATTCCCGTAACGCTTGACGAAATCTGCTCGGCCACCAGGGCCGTCAAACGCGGCTCGAATCGCGCTCTGATCGTGGCCGATATGCCCTACGGCAGCTTTCATACAGGCGACAACGAAGCCGTCCGTAATGCTCTCAGACTAATGAAAGACGGTGGTGCCGAGGCTGTCAAGCTTGAGGGCGGCCGCAACCGCGTCGTGCTTGTGAAACGCCTGGTCGATGAAGAAATTCCGGTTATGGCCCACATCGGATTGACGCCGCAGTCGGTTCACAAGCTTGGCGGCTATCGCGTGCAAGGGAAAACGGCTGAGACCGCGCAGATCCTTGTCGATGATGCAAAAATGCTCGAAGCGGCTGGCGCCTTCGCAATCGTCCTCGAGCTCGTGCCCCGCGAGGTCGCCGAGGTCGTCACCCGCGAATTATCCATACCGACCGTCGGCATCGGTGCCGGCGTCGCGTGCGACATTCAGGTTCTCGTTCTCCACGATTTGATCGGTTTTACCTTTGGCCGCCAGCCGCGTTTCGTTCGTCAATACGCCAATGTCAGCGAGGTAATTACCAACGCCATCACTCGCTGGTCGGACGATGTAAGATCCGGCAATTACCCAAGCGAAGCCGAATCTTACGGCTTCCCGGAAACGGCGAAGAAGGAGATGAACGCGTGATTGACCAGATCGCTACTGAAACGCACAACAAAATCGTAAAACTTTGTACGCGCCATAAAATTCGCGAGCTCCGCCTACGCGCTTCAAGTGTGGGCCGCGATCACACTGAAAACAGCGATTTCGATTTTCTCGTTAATTTCTTCATAGAAGCCTCTATCAGCGTCGGGTTTCGAATATCTCCAAACAAGATTTCTTTGAAAGTGACTTGATTCAGAGTGCGGTCCTTTTTCAATTAATGGTCCTTGGCGAGGCGTCATCCACAAAATATCCGTGGAGTTGCGGTCTGGAAAGCCTGAAGTGGATTGGCCCTTTATCATCGGATTCACGAAACATTATCGTGCACGCCTACTACAAGCTGAGCATTCCAATCGTTTGGTCGACGGCGACGGTTGATGTCTCGGCACTTCAAAATTACGTTGATACGATAATTGCCTCGGAGTTTCCAACCGAATTGCTGAATTTCGACCCCCAATAATGGAGATCATCAACCGACGCCAGCGAATGTTTTCGATTGCCCGTAAGTTGAGGCGTGAAGGCAAGACCGTCTCGTTCGTGCCCACAATGGGCGCGCTTCATGCGGGCCACGTCGAGCTCGTGAAACAAGCTCGAAAGCGCGCGGAGGTAATCGTCGTTTCCATTTTCGTCAACCCCACCCAGTTCGGCCAGGGCGAGGACTTCGAGAAATATCCGCGCGATTTGATGGCCGACACGGCTCTGCTCGCCGATCACAATGTCGATTACGTTTTCGCCCCCGAGGCGGACGAAATTTACCCTGACGGGTTTTCGACCTACGTATATGTCGAAAATTTGACCGATTCGTTTGAGGGCGCCTCGCGGCCCGGACACTTCCGCGGGGTGACGACAATCGTCGCCATTCTTTTGAACACGGTGCGGCCGGATTTTGCCGTTTTGGGGCAGAAGGACGCACAGCAGGTTGCGGTTATTCGGCGAATGACGCGCGATCTTGGTTTTGAGCTCGAAATCGTCGTCGTGCCGACCGTCCGCGAGGACTCGGGGCTTGCGATGTCGTCCAGAAATGCCTACCTGGGTGACAACGAGCGGCAGCGCGCCGGCGTGGTTTATCGGGCCCTGCTTGCGGCGAAAGTCGCATTCAAAGACGGCGAACGAAGTGCCGTCCGCCTTTCGCAAATCGTGCAGGATACTATCGAAACCGAACCCGAGGCAATCATTGATTATATCACGGTTGCAGACTGGGCGTCGCTGCAACCTGTTGACAAGGTTGAGGATAAGGAATCAATCGTCGCAGCGGCCGTCCGCTTCGGAGGCGTGCGCCTGATCGATAACGTGCTGCTCAACCCGGGACAGTAATTTACTCAGAATATGCATCGAATAATTGTGTAAATGTGCACGCTTCTAGCGTCATTTCACCTAATATGAAAATCATAAAGAGTATTTTTGCTAATTTTGCTTTAATCGCCGTTTTAGCTTTCGGCGCGTTTGCGCAGAGCTCGATTGCTTCGCTCGACGGCTCGCAAATCGATCTCGCCGCCCAACGGGGTAAGGTTGTTATTCTCTCCGTCGGTGCAAGCTGGCTGCCGCTTTCGGGCAAACAGGCTGAATATACGAATATGCTGGCAAGACGTTACTCGGGCAAGAACGTAGCGGTTTACTTCGTTTCGACCGACTCGATGAATTCGAAATCGAAAAACTTTGCGACCAATGATCGGATTTCCAAATTCGTCGCGGAGAGCAAGCTTTCCGTCCCCGTCTTGCGCGATTCGGACGGCGGTGTCGTGATGAAGCGTTACCAGATAGACCAGATTCCATCGTTTATCATTATCGACAAAAACGGCAATCAGGCGGGCGAAGCCTTCGGCGGCATCGATCCAAAATTCGACATTACCGTTCCGATCTCTAAGGCCGTGGATCGATTACTTTGAACTGTTTTTAGCTTTTAGCTTTTAGCTTTTAGTTGGTTCGAATCTGACGGCCGGTCTTCCGGCCTTTCTAGTTTGCGACCGATGAATTTTCTCTCTTTCAACACAAGCCGGTAAACCAGGCTGATCGGCAGACCAACCACATTCCAGTAATCGCCTTCGACACGCTCGATAAACAACGCCGCCTGCGCCTGCACGGCGTACGCACCAGCTTTGTCGAGCGGGTCGCCTTCGCAGACAAGATATTTGATTTCTTCATCCGTCATTTGAAAAAATTTTACCCGCGTTCGCTGAAGTCCGCTTGCCGGTGCCGCACCTGCGACCGCCACGCCGGTAATGACCTCGTGCCAATTTCCCGACAATCGTTTCAGCATCCATCGGGCGTCATTCTCATCAACCGGCTTTCCGAGAATGTCTCCATCGATCACCACAACTGTATCGGCCCCAAGAACGATTTCGCCTTTGTTCCGGGCCGCAACCGTTTCTGCTTTGGCCCGGGCAAGTCGCACCACGTATTCGTCGGGCGCTTCACCTTTCAGCCGAGTTTCGTCCGTTTCGGAAACGTCTTTTATAAATTCCCAGCCAACTGACG
>JBHENZ010000120.1:0-4186 GCA_046261815.1 Pyrinomonadaceae bacterium
GTTCAAGCTTGTGCCCGGCAGCTCGTTTTCGGCCTCCGCCGGCACAAGTGCGGATAATCAGGTAATTAATGTTGCTCGTCATCCGATCACTTCGGACGTTGACGAAGCTTTTCGTATAATTGCCGCAAATTACGGCGGCGATAAACCGGCAACCGCCTCGATGGTAAATTCTGCGATCGAAGGAATGCTGCTCGCCCTTGATCCTCACTCGAGTTATTTCAACGCCGCCGAGTTTCGTCAAATGCTCGACGAACAGAACAGCGGGTATTTTGGAATCGGCACGACAATCGCGGATTACGAATTTGGCGCCGATGTCGGAACATTTGTCGTCTCGGTCAATCCGGACTCGCCTGCCGAGTCGGCCGGTCTCAAATACGGCGACAGGATCATCGGTGTCGCGAGCGAATCGATGGCCGGAAAAACTTCCGAGTACGTCCGCGACGTTATCCGCGGAAAAAGCGGAACGACAGTTTCGATAAAAGTTGAACGGGCAAACGGCGAAACGGCCGAGCTCAATGCCCGCCGAACGAGAGTCGAGCAACCGACCGTCGGCGATGCATACGTTCTTCGCGACGGCATAGGATATATCGATCTGACAGACGGTTTTAATTACACGACCGATGGCGAGATCGAGCGTGCACTGAAATCGCTTCGGCGAAGCGGCTCTAAATCTCTGATTTTGGACCTTCGAGGAAATTCGGGGGGAATTTTGGAGCAGGCCGTAAAAGTCGCAGGACGTTTTTTGCCCGCGGGCGAAATTGTCGTCAGCCAGCGTGGACGATCCGGCTTTGACAATCGCGTGTGGCGTTCGTCA
Source organism: Pyrinomonadaceae bacterium (assembly GCA_046261815.1). GTDB lineage: Bacteria > Acidobacteriota > Blastocatellia > Pyrinomonadales > Pyrinomonadaceae > OLB17. The sequence continues at coordinate 815 of JBHENZ010000120.1, forward strand.
AACGACGATCCGGAAAAGATGCCGATAGTCGTGCTCGTCAACGAAGACAGCGCCTCGGCGTCAGAAGTAGTCGTAGGTGCGTTTCAGGATCATTGTCGTGCAGTGATCGTCGGTGAGAAAACGTTTGGAAAGGGTTTGGTGCAAAGCGTGATCGACCTTCCCTCCGGCGGAGGACTGGCGTTAACGACCGCACGATACTACACGCCTTCGGGCCGTTCTCTGCAAAGGGACTATGCTGCGGGGCTCTACGCCTATTTTAATCACAAGGCGACTGCGGCCGCTCGGCAGCTTGGGGAAACCTCGCAAAAACAAGCGATGCGTAACGGCGATGGAATCACACCGGATTATTTCTTCCCGGCCGAGAAACTTTCGACTGAACAGATCTTACTGCTCGATCCGATGTTCTTTTTTGTGCGAAAAATGACTGCGGCCGCTAATGAAAAACATAATCCGGCCGTTTCCGCCGACCGCAAAATGCAATCTTTAATTCCCGATTCGTTCGCCGGCTTTGTGCAACAATCTGGCAACGAGTCCATTGCCGCAGTTGCACGCGCTGCAAAGCAATTCGTTGCCCAACGCCTCAACCGTGAGTTAACCCTCGCCTCGGCGGGTCAAAAAGCAGCTGGCCGGGCCACTATCAAGTCGGACCCGCTAGTCGCTTTTGCGATCAGCGTAATGCCCCGAGCCGCCCAACTCGCCGACGCCGCCTTCCATCCACGCCGCCACGCAAAAAAACGCTGACCCCCACAACAAAAAATGCCCGCCGGGTCACATCCCCGCACGGGCACAGTTGGAAACAGGAGGAATTAGAAAGACTCTACGCCGAACACTCTCGCAAACTATCGGCCAGCTTCCTTACTCAATAGACAAGATGCACAGTGGGCGATCAAAGTTGCCAGTCGCAAAAAAAAATCCCACCGCGTAGCGTCGCGATGGGATCCTGCGCCGTTTATCGGTTCCTAAAAATTCAGCTTGCCCGAAAACTGGATGCGACGCGAGAAGCTAGTAACGCTATTGTTAACCTGCCCGAACGCCGGATTCGCCCGAGTCATTTGGGCATCGGAGAGGAAAAACGTGGGTGTATTGGTTAGATTCTTCGCATCGACACGTAAGTCGAAACTCCACCTTTCGTTGAATCGAAACTTCTTCGAAAGTGATCCGTCGACGTTAAATGCCCGAGGCCCGATAAAATAGTTGCGGGGCGTATTCCCCAACTCTCCGGGGCCGGGGATCGTCAGACGGCCTTCGGCGTCCTGATCGAACCAGTACCAGATGCCATTTCGTTCCACCAACCTCCCCAAATCGCGTGGACATTCACCACTGCAGTTGACCGTAGAATTCACTACATTTCCAAAAGTCAGAATACCGGAGTTCACGGTATACGGACGTCCTGATCCGAGGTTGAAAAGCCCCGACACTTGCCAACCGCCCACGATCCAATCAAGCACCCTCGGCATGTCGGACCCGAATGCTCGTCCGCGACCGATCGGGAGCTCGTAAACCGCATACCCCTGCCAAACGTGACGCCTGTCAAAATCCGACCAGGAATAGTTGAGGGATCGGTCGTTGATATTATACGGAGTGCTCGACGACGATTGCGGCGTTACCGGGAGGCCGCCTACCAAGCCGGTGCGGTTCGCTGTCGCGAAGGTCGGATCCCAGGAACGCGTATCCTTCGAGAGCGAATACGTGTACGACGCTTGGTAGCTCAGGCCATTCATGAAGCGGCGCTTCATGATAATTTCAAGGCCGTTGTAGCGCGATAAATCGTTTGTCTCCAGAATATTCAATCCGCCCGAAAACTGCGGATATGGCTGGAAGAAAAACGGCTCCCGAGCGCGAACCGTCGCGTTCTGTGACAAGACGAGAGCGGCACTCCCGACAGCACCCTGCGCAAGTGCCGTCTGCACTGCAGTCAGGCCTCTAAATGTCCCAGTTCCCGCAGCGTTACCCGAACTACCGGTGAATAAATAATTGATGAGCGGGCTCGAGTACGTCGGATCGTTTCGAACGCGAAGAAAAGCATCCAGGAAGGTTTGTCCTTGTGAGCTGGCAAAAATGTTAACCTGGTTCACATCGTAAGCACCGAACAAGTGTACTCCGCGTCGCCCGATATAGTTAACCTCCAATACGTTTCCCGCCCAGAGCTCTCTTTGGAACCCGACGAACCATTGATGGTTTTCGGGGAATTTGATATTGGGGTCGACTGCGACAATGCTGCCCGTCGAGAAGGCTGGCGTTTGCCGTAGCTGGTTCGGAGACAAAGTCGGCGTCAAATTTGGAATCCCGTTCCGTAATAGCACGTCAACATTAGGTCCCGGCGTAAGAATGGACTGGAAAGTATTCCCCGGAGCGCTCTGGAACACAAAGTTTGCAAAGACTTGCGATGGGAAGCGGTCATAAGAAAGGCGGTAGTTCGCCCTAATAGAGGTTTTTCCGCTGCTAAATGGATCCCAGGCGAATCCAAGCGAAGGCGAGAAATTATCGAAATCATTCTGATAAAGATCGCCTTCCTCCCAACGCAGAGCATTCGAAGGCGGCGAGCCTACCGTGAACGGCTGAACCGGTGTCAATACCGGTAGATCCTTTGAACTCGGACTAAGCTTGACCTCCCATCGAACACCGAGATCCAGCGTCAGATTCTGGCGGAAACGCCAGCTGTCCTGAACGTAGAAATCATATTCAGGGTAGTACGCTGTCCAATTCCACCGAGTGCCCGCCGGGGCGAACGCGTCCGGGTTTGCCCCACTAACAACAAAGCCTTGACGCGCCGTGCCGATTCGACCAATAAGGTCATTGATAGTGCTTCTGAGTCTGTCGACATCATTTGCATTAATTCCACTTGACGGTAGGTTCCAATTCGTGAAATTGCTGTTGGTTGTTCCGAAGAGGATTTGCGGCTCGATCAGCCCGCCTGCGCCGGAACGATCATCAAATTGATTTCCGAATCGGAAATTTAACCCGAACTTAAGCGTGTGCGGCGCAAGGTCGAAAGTAATATTGTCAACAAGCTGCCACGTACGCGAGTTTCGCGCGTTGTATGCGAAGTTCTGGCGGAAATCGGTAGGATTATTCAGAATAAACGGGACGGAAGGGTCGGGATCGGGCTGAGCGAACTGAAATCCGAAGGAATTCAAACCAAAAATGAACTCGTTTGCTAAACGGGCTGTCGGTGACCATCGGTAATTAAACGCAAAATTCTTAGGATTGCGGAAAGTGTCGACCCAATTTGGGCCGCCGGGAACACGCTGCAAACCGCCGTTCACAATATCGCCAAAAGTATTTTGCTCACCCTGCGAATATCGGAAATAAATCTGATTCTTGTCGTTGATGTTTACGTCAAACCGCGTCGAGAAATCCCACTGTTTTTCG
>JBHENZ010000121.1:0-8379 GCA_046261815.1 Pyrinomonadaceae bacterium
GTTCCGTTCATCTGAATTGCCGACGAGGTCTTGCCGTTCTTGCCCGTGACAAGAATTTTCTGCCCAAAATAGGTGTTCGAGACATCGAGGAAAGGGACGGCCGTTTCGACCGTCGCAAGCTGCTGCATCGCTTCGGCATCTTCGACGGTCAGAGCTTTGCGCATTCGCTCTTCCCGTGTGGGAGCCGACGTGCGTACGCCGATATCGAACTTGTAAAGAAAGATCGAATTTGTCCCGAACGATTCAATTTCTTTCTTAAATGCCGTGTCGATTCCCGATATTATCGAAGAAATCAACATAACCGTTATTACGCCAATCACGACTCCGACGATCGTGAGAAACGAACGCAGCTTATGCGAACGCAGCGTATCGAATGCCATCTTGAAGTTTTCGTAAAATGAGCTGGTTAAAAACTTCATCTGAGAGATAATTAGTAATTAGTTTTCAGAACGACGGCCGATTTCCCGCGTTGCCATTTCATTCCGCACGTAAGGCCTCGATCGGATCGAGCCGGGCTGCCTGCCAGGCCGGAAAAAGTCCGGCTAGAATTCCTATGCCGCCGGAGACAAAGATCGCAAAAAGGCCCGAGAGTACTGAGATTCTCGTCTCGAGCACGTAAATCGAAATCACGAATCCGAGGATGTACGCGAGGGCGAGACCGATCATTCCGCCGAGGGCCGAAAGCGCCGCGGACTCGAATAGAAACTGTCGCAAAATGTCGGCTTGTCTGGCACCGAGGCTCTTGCGGATCCCGATTTCCTTTGTTCGCTCGCTAACCGCAACAAGCATAATATTCATCACAACAATTGCGCCGACGACCAAAGCGATTGTCGGAACGAGAAGGATCACGATGCCGATCGCGCCGAAAACGCTGTTTTTAAAGCCGGTAATTGCGTCCGGCGTCAAAATTCCGAAATTATCCTTCTCGCCGAGTTCGAGTTTGCGTTTTGTACGCATAAGATTACGGGCTTCGTCGACGGCGTCGTTGAAAAGCTTGTCGCTCGGGGCCGACGCGACAAAATAAAGGCCTCGGCTACCGCGAAGGCCGCCGAAGTTGGCACCGTAAGTCTTGATCGGAAATTGGACAAAACTATCCTGCGGCTGGCCGAAAATCGTGCCCTTGGCGACCTGGATGCCGACGATTCGATACGGAATTCCCTGAATCGTTATTTCGCCGCCCACGGCGCCGCCCTGCGGGAAAAGCTTTGTCGCGATATCCATTCCAACGAAGGCTACCCGCATCGAGTTGTTATTTTCCATGTCGGTAAAATAACGGCCTTCGGCGATGTCGGTTTTTTCGATCTCCGCGATTACAGGCTCGGCTCCCTCAACTCGGATGTCGCTCAGGATGGTCGATTCGCGTTTGACCTCGCGCGAATTCGGCAAAGCTTTTGCACCAATCTTGTCGATTGACTGGGCACGGTCGCGGATAAAATTGAGTTCGTCAAAGGTAAGCTCATTGTTTCGGCGTTGGGCCTCCGCGATGGTATCCGTGTCCTTGAAATCTTCAAAATTAAAGCGTCGGACCGTGAAGGAATTTGAACCGACGCCTGCGATTTTTTCGTCTACGTATTCGCTGAAGCCGATCAGAAGCGAAAGCACTACCATAAACGCCGTGACGCCGATGATCATTCCGAGCAAAGTTAAAAATGACCTCAGCTTGTGGGCCCAGATGGCCGAAAGTGCAAGTCTGAGTGTTTCACTGAGGTTCATCAAGTGCCCATTGATATTACGTTAGTGCGGGTGGAAAGTTTATTGGAGGGACGGCGGGCGCAGCCGCTGGTTCGATTTAACATCGCTTTTGGAAATGGCGAGGCCTGTCAGCACCGCACTACGGCGAAGCTGCGGGAAAGGGGACGGGTTTATTGCGAACGAACCCGCGTTTTGATTATTTGATTCCTTCGTTTATTTAACTCTATCGTCCGTTTCGATGCGGCCGTCGCGGATGGTGATTACGCGGTGGGCGCGGGCCGCGATGTCATGCTCGTGGGTGACGATTATTATCGTATTGCCTTCGGAATGGAGCTTTTCGAAAAGAGACATAATTTCCTGGCTCGTTTTTGTGTCGAGGGCTCCGGTCGGCTCGTCGGCGAGGAGAATTGACGGGTGATTTACAAGCGCTCGGGCTATGGCTACGCGTTGTCGCTGGCCGCCGGAAAGTTCGTTTGGCCGGTGCGTCGTACGGTCGCCGAGTTCGACCGATTCGAGTGCGGCCTGCGCTTGATTATGTCGGTCGCCGGCCCGCATTCCGGCGTAGATCAGGGGAAGCTCGACGTTGTGTAACGCAGTCGCACGGGCGAGCAAATTAAACGTCTGGAACACAAAGCCGATCTCCTTATTTCTGATGCGGGCGAGCTCGTCGTCGACCATGTCGGAAACAAGGTTGCCGTTGATCCAGTATTCGCCCTGCGTCGGCGAATCGAGACAGCCGATCAGATTCATCAAGGTCGATTTGCCCGAACCCGAAGGACCGACGATCGCCAGGTATTCGCCCTTGCGAACCTCGAACGAAACGTCGCGAAGCGCGTGCAACGTTTCCGAGCCCATCTGGTACGTTTTCCAGATGTTGTGCATCGAGATAAGCGTGCGAACCTCAGGTATAGGGGCGAGGTCGCCATTGGTCGGAGCCACCACGCGGGTTTCGGTATTTTCCATGAATCTGTACATCGAAGATGTTTATTCCGCAGCAGCGCCGCGCTTACGACGATTCATTAGGATTTATTCGCGTTCTCGACGTCTTTCTTCTCTTGTTTCTTCACGACAGTGTCTTCTTTCAGTGTATTCAGGACGCGGCTCGGGCCGGTGATTACTTCCTGACCTTCGGAAAGGCCGGAAACTATCTGGATGTCGGATTCGCCCGTGATTCCGGTTTCGATCTGGACGAACTTGACCTTGTTGTCTTCGAGAACGTAGACGCCTTTGATCGGTTTCGCCTTATCCGCCGATGTCGGAGCGTCGGCCGTGCTGTCGGGTGATGGCGAGCTTTCCGGCTTTTTCTCGATTACCGCCTGTAGCGGCACCGCGATCGCGTTTTCAACGGTTTTCGTCGTTATAACCGCGGTTGCGCTCATTCCCGGCCGCAAACCATTCTGAATTTCTTCAGTCAAATTTACGAGCTGAATTACGACGCGAAACTCCTTTGCTTCCTGAACGTTGATGTTGGTCGACAACCCGCCGGTCGTTTGCGATTTGCCGACGGCAAGCGGCGTTTTCTGTGTGACTTCGCCTTCGATCTCTCGTTCGCCGAAAGCATCGACCTTGATCTTCGCCTTTTGTCCTACCTCAACTTTGTCGATTTCCGTTTCGTCGACCTTAACCTCGACATTTATCGAAGACATATCTGCAATCGTCATAAGCGGCGTGGTCGAAAGACCGGCAACAGCGAACGTTCCCACCTTCGAAGGAATTTCCGCGATCACTCCGGCGATCGGAGCGATCTGCAGGGTCTTGTCACGCTGGCTGCGCTGGCCGCGAAGCAAAGCCGATTGCTGGTTTGCACGAGATTGGCTTGAACTGACTCCGATACTCGCCGTTTCGACGGCCCGTCGAGCATCGCGGACGGATACGTTCTGCTGGTTCACGCGGGCCGTGGCGTCTCTTACGGCAATTCGCTGCGATTCGAGCCGTGCCCGCGCGGTGTTCAGCCCCACGCGCGCATTCTCAACTCGGTCTTTTGCGGAATCGTAATCGAGCCGGGAAATAACGCCACTTTCCAGCAGTTCCTCGTTGCGTTTCAGTTCGCGATTAGCCGCGTTAAGCTCGACCTGTGCACGCTCGACCTCAGTCTGTGCCGTTACAACACCCTGCCGAGCGTTGTCGATCGCGACCTGTGCGACGTTCAGACCCTGCTGCGATTGTGCCAATTGGTTTTGCGCGGCCGCGACCTGGCTTTGCGAGGCACGAATATCGTCCTGGGCCGCTTGAAAGGCCGCAAACTGGGCATCGGTGCTCGATTCAAGCTGGTTTGGGTCGAGCCGAACCAGGGTGTCGCCTTTGTTAACCGTTTGGCCTTCCTTTACGTAAATTTCCTCGATCCGGCCCTGCACTTCGCTCGTCAAATTCATAAACTGAATAGGACGGACCTCGCCGGATGAGGTAACGGTCGAGCGTAATTCGGGCCGCACGGCTACTTTTACAACCGTCACTTCGGGCGTGTCTGTCCGAGTCGCAAAAATGCTGGCTACGACAATTATCAGAAGAAGCGCGCCGGCCGTGCCTCCGATTATGATCTTTTTCTTACGGCTAAGTGCCATAGCTTGAAGTTCCTTGCAAAATTAAGATTTATAAGGTGTTTGGGCGTACGATTTCAATAAATAGATTAGAGCATGTGTCAAGGCCGTATTACGGCACAACTTCGGCGAATGTTTCAAAAAATTGAATATTCGCAGAGCTCGGTGAATTTGAAATTGTCGATCCCCCAATGGAAGAACCGCTGTCCCCCCGAGACGGAAAAAAGTGAAGAACTGCGCGGCTTTTTAGCTCTGGCTTTTTCGCCTGATGGTGATGGTGACAGGGTTCCGGGACCAAAGCAATTGTGGCTGAAGATGACGTCGATGAGCATATCGATTACGGCGACCGATATGCCCGATTAGTTTGACCTTTACGAACCTTCGATTTACGATTTACGAGAGAAAGCCGACGCATTTAGAATGCAGGTGCTTTTTGCGGGCAAATGCCAGTTCGCGACTCGTCCGATTGCGAAGACTCTGAAAAATGACTCGATGCCAGTCCTGCGGGACGGTAAATCTCGAAAACGCGCAGTACTGCGATGAATGCGGAAGCCGGCTGTCAGCGTCAGGTCTGGAATCGCAGCCTGAGTATCGCCCGCCGGTGCCGAGCAATCCAGGATTTCGCCCGAGCGTGACTTCGATCGGAATTACGCCGGTTGTCGAACCGGCGGCGAACGGCAGCGAAGCGGCATCCGCAGCCGACCAGGCCTCGAAAAAACGAGGCCACGCGCGGCTGCTCATCGAACGTGGGGCGTGGGCCAATACGGAATTTCCTCTAACGTCCGACGAATCGAACATCGGCCGCTGGGACGCAGACAACGGAATTTTTCCGGACGTCGATCTAGACGCCTTCGACCCGGATGCGAAGGTCTCTCGAAAGCATGCCCGTATCGTTCGCCGGGACGGCGCTTACATGATCGAAGACCTCGGGTCGACCAACGGCACTTTTATAAATCGCGGACGCAGACTTTTGCCGGGCGTTCCTCAGCCGCTGAACGAAGGCGACGAAATAATTGTCGGGAAAACATTTTTGCGATTTCAGATCGGCGATTGATAGAAATATTATTTTTGGGCCAAATTGTTTGGTCTCTTTCGAGTAGTTCGTCGTTTCGGTTTTTCGTTTCAAGAAGTAACCACGAATGCTCGAAAGAACACGAAAAGGCACGAATCGCCAACGATAATTCGACAATCCGATGCCGGAAATTTTGATTAACGAAACGAAATGACGCGTTGTCACGAGTGTAAATCGGAGCTTGGCAAGACGGACCAGTTTTGTCCGCAATGCGGTGCGTCTGCAGCACGAGACGTATCCCTCGAAAGCACGATAATGATGTTCGACAAAAAGGCGGACGACGGCTCGGATCCGGCCCCTGAGCCGAACGTGTCCAGCCCGAACATTCCCGCGCGCAAAACTTCGGAAAAAATCCAGAAAACGGACTCGGCGGTGACCTCGGAAGAAATTTGCGCATCGCCGGAAAACGCCGACATACCGAGTCCTGAATTGTTATCCGGATCCTTTACGCAAGTCGGGGCTCCCGGCATCGAAACCGAGACCGAGATACGCAAGACAAGCGTGCGTGCGGACGATCGAACGGCGATCGCCGATGCCGATTCGATCAAAACCGCCGAACAGGAAATCCCCGACAACATTGACGAAGTTGAAATCTCGGCTCCCGCAATCGCGATGCCGGCTGAGGAATTGATACTGCCAGATTCGCAGCCGTCAACCTTCGACTCGGTTCGGATAATGGAGAATCGTTCCGGGAACGGCCAGGAAGCAGTCGCTACCCGCATTCACCCCGGCGTGAGCGGCGGTTCGGCTGCCGAACTGCCGATTGAGGTTATGCCGACGGCACTGCGGGAAGCCGAAATCGAGCCGCGTCCCGGCACATCACCGAACATCGGCTACGGCGACACGGACGGCCGTCGCTCGGCTAAGCTCAAGCCGCTTGCCGAAGGCACGGTGCTGAACAACCGCTACGAGATCGTCCGCAAAATCGGCGGCGGCGGGATGGGTGCGGTGTATCTGGCAAGCGACAACAATCTTGGCGGCGTGCTGCGGGCCGTCAAGGAAATGGTTCAGGCACACATAGAGGACGAGCAGCAGGACAAGGCGATCAGCGATTTCAAACGCGAATCGATGATCCTTTCTACACTTGACCATCCGTCGATACCGACGATTTACGATTATTTTTACGACGATTCGGAATGTCGTTTCTACCTGGTAATGAAATATATTTCGGGTGGCGATCTAGCCTCGCGGCTCAGGTCGGCACCGGAAGGGAAGATCGAAGAACCGATGGTCGCGGAATGGGCGGCACAAATCGCGGACGTGCTGGATTATCTGCACAACCAACCGTCGCCGATCGTTTATCGCGATTTGAAACCGTCGAATATAATGATCGACGGCAATTCCGGCCGCGTGATGCTGGTCGATTTCGGTATTGCTCGCTCGATCAGCCAGCGTGAGGAAAAGGGCGTGACTGCGGTCGGCACGATGGGTTATGCACCGCCCGAATTGTTTAGCGGGAACGTCGAACCCAGATCGGACATCTACAGTCTCGGCTCGACGATGTTTCATCTTTTGACGGGAGCCGACCCACAGAGCAACCCGCTTTTGATTTTCGATTTTCAAAAAAATCCGCGGCCGCGGCAGATAAATTCGAGACTTTCCGATCAGATCGAGCGAATTCTGATGCGTGCGGTAGAATACAATGCGGAATCGAGGTTTGCTTCGGCGAGGGAATTGAAGCTCGTGCTTGACGAGCATGTAGGGTTGCTAAAGTCGGGTCAGGTGACATACGGCGTGAGCGCGGCCCCAGCCGCGATCGGGCTGGCGAGCCAAAGCGTTTTCTGCGGATTTTGCGGCCAGAGAATCGTGGCGACCGATCTATTCTGCGCCTTTTGCGGAGCGCGGCAACCGATAGCTCAGCAAGGCGTGAATTCCGAAGCGTATGCGCGCGCGCCGGTCACGGCGAAGCTGTTCGTCGAGGGAACTGGCGATTTGACCATGCCGACGTATTCGCTGCTTAAGGACAATAATTTGCTCGGCCGTCGCGATCCGTTGTCGAATATTTTCCCAGAGATTGATCTTTCAAAGTACGATCCGCAAACAAAGATTTCGCGGCGTCATGCACGAATCTGGAAGGATGGCTCCAAATTCCTCGTCGAAGATCTCGGATCGTCGAACGGCACGGTTGTCGCCTCGCCCGCCCGCGATTCGGTTCGGCTGCCGCCGCACAAGCCTCATGTTTTGCAGGACGGCGACAAGATAAGCCTGGGCGACACGACGCTGCATTTCGTCGTCGCGTAAAGCTCTTAAAATCGATTTATGGATCAGGGATCGCGCCCACGCGGCCAGGCAAATGCATTTCGCCCCAGGGAAAAGATCGTCAATTTCGTTCCGGAAACCGTAAAGGCTCCGTTTCTGTTAAGGTGCGGGGCGACGTTGCTCGACTATTCGTTTGCAGTGCTAATTCCCGTTGTCAGCATGCTGCTCGGACGCCTCGCCGGCTTCGACGGAGCACTCAATGCCGCGGGCTGGATCGCTGCCGTTATTCTCGGTTTGTCGAATGTGGTTTTGCTGCCGATGTTTGCGGGCCAATCGATCGGGAAAATAATTACTGGGATTCGCATTGTGCAACTTGACGGCGGGCAGCCCAGCTACGGAACAATTGCGTTTAGACAGACGTTGGGCTATCTGTTGACGATCGCATGCGCCGGTGTCGGTTTTGTCTTGTCGCTGTTCAGCCGTAAAGGGCGCGCACTGCACGATTATGTGACGAACACGGTCGTGATCTACGCGGATAAGCGTCCGAAATTGTAAAGGGCGAATAGGCAATTGCGATGTTTTCTGGCGGCTCTGCCGCAGTGCTGAGCAGTGGGCCTTACGCTCACGGGAAGCTTTATACGTCTTTTTCGAGGCTCCGCCTCGACGCGAGTTTATGCCCGAGCTGATTTTTACAACTGGAGACAGCAAATCCGAACGCGTCGTGCTAACGCGTTTGCGAACCACGATCGGCCGTTCGGCGAGGAGCGATCTGTGCATTCCGGATGCATTTGCCTCGAGGCTTCACGCCGAGGTGCGCAAGGAAGGCGATGCGTTTTGGCTGCAGGATCTTGGCTCGGCAAACGGCACGCGCTACAACGG
>JBHENZ010000122.1:0-5673 GCA_046261815.1 Pyrinomonadaceae bacterium
CGAGCCCGAGGCCGCGCCCGGTCGTGCCGCCGGACGCAAGTCCGTAGGTTGCCTGTGCGGGCTGAAATGCCAGGATGTCAAACCAGGCGTCGACATTAATCGTTCGCTGTATCTCGGGATTTCCCTCGAGCATTTGCGGAAGCCCGGCATCTTGGGCGACGAGCTTTTTATAATAATCGTCGTATTCTTCCTTCCACCAAACAGTGTCCGGCGTCGGTGGATTAAAGCCGTCAAGCCAAAGGTGAAACCGTTGCTGAATCCGGTTTGGAAGAACGGTTTTTAACGGCGCCGCCAATGTCGGCAAAAGCGGAATCTTTTCCTGCGTTTTCACCGGCAAGGCCCCGACGACGAGTACGCCGACGAGAAGCAGCACACTGCCGACAAGTACAAATCGCTGCGAAAACCTGCGAACGGCAACCAGATAAAGCGTCACGTAAACGGCGCTGAAAACCATCATCTGGCCGAAATCCTTGAGAACAAAAAAGGGCACAAAAGGCAGCGTCGCCATAAATAGCAGCGGCAAAATGTCTTTCGCTCGCGGAAGTCCCCAATACGTCCGCGCAAGGTTTCGATAAAGAACCGCAAGAATCGCGGCAAATCCGATCAGAAAGGGCACTTTCGACGGCTCCCACGGCGTCATGTTGCCGATCGATTTGCCGCCTTGCGAAGTAATCGCGGCGAAAATCAATGGGACCAAAGTTAGCAAGACAATAAGGAATCCATTCTTTTGCAGCACGTCAAGAACCCAGTCACGTCGGATTAGCAAAAACGCGATAACCAGAATAGCCATTCCCAGAAGAGGATTAACAGTATTTCCGGACGTAAGAGCGCTTCCGAATGTATCGGTCGATTGACGGGGTGTTTCGGCCGAAAGGTCGACAGGCGTCGGCGGGTTCGGCGGCAAACCCACTACTTGCTTTTTCTCGGCCGAATAATTTTCCTGAATGTAGTGCAGCTGCAGTGTTTCGATTTTCGCCTGCCGAGCTTCGGCTTTGTCGCGTCTTGATGTGTACTCCGGATCGCTGAACAAACGGTACTGAACCGTTAAGCCGATCGAAAATAAAAGCACCGCTGTGGTATACAAAGTCCAGTTCCCGTAATACCGCGCAAATCTCTTTAAGAAGATCGGCAGAGCCGCGAGGATAAGGACGAGAATCACATTTCGAATCGCCGTCAACGGCGACGTTTCGTACCCTCGAATCAAACCGCCATAGTGAATCGAATAATGTGAGATGGCCGTCAAGGCGGCGATCAGCACGAGAATAAAAACATGGGATGAAGTGCGATTCTTCATAACGACACACATCTGCGGCGTCGAACATCTAACGCGTTCGCTTCTTCTTCGCGGGTCTTGCCGGTGCAGCCGTTGCAGGTGCGGCTGAATTTCTCGGCGTGTATTGTTCGCCGACAAGACCGAGCTCGCGGGCCTTCAAAATAACATTTGCCGCTATCGGAGCCGCAGTTCGCGAACCGTAGCCACCGCCTTCTACAACAACCGCAATTGCGAGCTGCGGCTTTTCCAGTGGGGCGATTGTGATAAACCAACTGTCCGTTCGTTCGTACATCACGGGCGCGTCGTATTCCACCCACGCGCCTTGGGCATTTCTCCGCCGCTGTTTGATTGTTTTCAGTTTTCCCGTTTTCTCGTCGTAAACGGGTGCCTGCTTTTCAGCCGTCCCAGTCTTTCCTCCCGTGCGGATTCCCGTTCCCGCCAATTTCGCTGACAAAACCGTGCCAGTTCCGCCAGGCTCTTCCGTAACGGTTGACATAATATCGCGAATCGCTGCGGCCTGTTGCGGCGAAAGCACCTGCGAAAAAGCCTGCGGCGGCTGGTTGAGTTCGATCCGCGGCTTCATCAATTTGCCTTCCATATTTGCCGGAATTGAAGCGATCAATGCCATCTGGAAAGGCGTAATTTGTCCAGCGTAGCCCTGGCCCATGCCCTCGAGACCTAGATCGTAAAGTGTAATGTTCTGACCCGTGACGATAGTCGATTGCTGCGGTGCCAATGCATTGGCTATTGCGGGATTGCTTGTATTAAAGATCGCGGGAAAGAACCGCTGCATCAGCGCGTCTTCGGGTTCGTCGACGGCCGCTATGCCCGCCAGCCCGGCGGTTTCACGCAGACGGTCGCGCCCAAGCTCGATTGCGAGTTGGGCAAAATACTGATTGCTCGATACCTTGAAGGCGTGACGGATGTCCTTCGCCTCACAGCCGCCGGCGCAAGCGCCGGATACGCTGCCGTCCGGGTGCAGCTTCTGCGACGAGTCGACCATCGGCCGGGAATTACGGGTTGGGCGAAATCCGCCGGGGTAGCTCGGGAACATAGCGTTTTGCTTGCCCGCACGGAAGGCTGAGATCACCGTGAACGCTTTAAACGTCGAGCCCGGCACGTAGAATTCGCGCGTCGCGCGATTAAGCAAAGGCTTATCGGCCCTGTTGCCTTCGAGTTTAAGGTAACTTTCCAGGTCTTGCGCTTCTTCGAGGCTGTACGACGGGTTGGAATATACCGCCAAAACGTCGCCGGTTTGCGGGTTTAGAACAACGATAGCACCCTTTTTTCCTTCAAGCTGTCTCGCAATAAACGCTTGTAAATCTTTGTCCAGCGTCGTTTTAACATCTTTTGGAGCATCTTCGGCGCGTTTGATCGTTGTAAGAACCTCCCACGCCTCGGGCATCGGGTCCGCATTGCGTTGAAAAATCGTCCGTTCGAGGCCCGGCGTGCCGCGTTCCGTGCCGAGCAAATGGGCCATCTCTCGTTCCAGAGAATACGTGCGAACGATATCGCCATCCTGATTTTTGCGGTAATAAGCGAGCGCCTCGGAAAGCCGACCAGAGCGGTCAAGCATCCACGGACGAAGCGACGCCGCGGTTGTTCTCCGGTGACGCAGATCCTTGTAAGCTAGTGCCTGAAATTCCTCGTTCGAGTCGCCGGCGAAATACGTCCAGTAAATTTGGAAGCCGAAGACTGTAAACGCAAGAATTATAAAGACCAACTGCCACGCTCGAATGCTGCGGTTTGTAATCGTTTGCGTGAGTCTGCGCGTGACCTCGCGAGGAAGATCGAGCTCGAACAAAAATCTCCTGCGGCGGAAATTGTCAAAAAACGTCAGGGCGAGAAAGCCAAGCAAAATACCAACACCGACTATGTAAACAATGGTAAGGCCGGCCGGTGTGCGCTCGAGAATCTGTCCCCCGAAGATCGTTTCGGGTCGAAGCTTGTTCCAATCAAACTGCAATAGAAACAAGAAAATCATTTTTCGTTATTGATGATATCTACGTCGGTTTGCGGCGCAGTTTGCGTTCGATCGATACCCGACTTTTCAACCACGCCGTCGCCGGAACTGAACTCAAATTCGCCGACCTTATAACCGTCGTTCTCGTCCGAAACTTCGTATTGCGCCGGAGCCGTTCGTTCGACCCTCACTTCAACCGTCCCAAACTCGATTTTTGTTGTCTCAGCGATCTCCACGGCGCGTCCATAGGCGATACGCTGGCCGCCGACGAAAGTTCCGTTCGTCGAGCCCGTGTCGGCAAGTACAAGTCGGCCATCCGGGGTCATAACAAGTGACGCGTGCACCTTCGAAACGCTGTCGTCGGCGATGACAATATCGTTGTCTTTTGTCCGCCCGATTCGGATGCGTTTTCCGGGCTTGAACCCGATGGTCTTTGTTATCTGCTCGCCGACTGCGAAATATCCGAATCTCACGTCGATCTGAGCTTCGGGAATCGCGGCGATATCCGAGAGTTTGCCGGCAGCAAGCGTTTTCTCGAAGACCGACACATTTATTTCGGCCTCACGAGCTGCTTCGAATTTGCCGAAATCAGCCGTGAGCTTTACGCCGCTCGTAAAGTAATCCGGCTTTATCTCCAGAGCCAGGGGAGCATACGTGTAATAGCGGCGGTCGTTGATATGGTCGACGATTGCCGTTAACAGCTCGTCTTCGAGAGCCTTCTGCCCGTCGGTCGAATCAATCGCGAATTTGTCCCACTGCATTTTCAACTTGATGTTGTGCGGAACGTAGCGTCGGCCGTCTCCATTCGCGCTCGCCTCGGCGTCCAGCAGTTTCCTGAGCCGTTCGATCACCTCACTCGTCGCCAAGCTGCTCGCCGGTTTCCAGCCGCGTCCTGTCAGCCGGTCGAACATGTCCCCGAGCCTCGCCAAAATCCCCTGCACAAACCAGTCAGGCGAAACGTTTCTTTTGTTTTGATCGGAAGTCTGGGGCATCAGCAGTTAGATGAACGCGGTCCGTCGTGGTTTTGTTGCCATTCTATCGGAAAGCAGAATCAAAGCAAATTAGAATTCTCGAAGCGACGACCACCCGATCCAACCCGATTGCGCGTGGCATTACCGAACTTTCAACATATAATATCGTATTGAGAAACGGGCTTTACGAACCGCTTGCTCCCAAAACGATGCGCGAGCTTTCGCTTACAAATTGCAGGCTGGATAAGAGATACGACGTCGAGCAAAGGCTCGGGCAGGGAAGCTATTCAGAGATCTTTGTGGCGAGGGACATTGTCGCGGGGACGAGCTCGCCGCACAGCCGGGTTGTCATCAAGGCGTTAAACGTTTTTCTGCAGAACGATCTCGATCCTGATCTGGAACGAACGCTTGTCGAAAATTTCCAAAACGAGGCGCTCGCCCTTGACCGTGTCAGGCATCCGAACATCATCAGCCGGCTTGGACACGGCACGGCCCGCGATCTTTCGGGCACGGTTTTTCATTATCTCGTGCTCGAATACCTGGCTGGCGGCGATTTGCAAAGAGCAGCACGCGATGAAAAACTGTCGTTAAAAAAGTCTCTTTTCTTCATTGAGCAGGTTTGTGCCGGACTGCGGCACGCGCATAAGCGTGACGTTATTCACCGCGACATCAAGCCGCAGAATCTGCTGCTGACAAAAGATCGGGAAACGGTGAAAATCGCCGACTTCGGCGTGGCGCGTATTCATACGTCTGACTCGCCGATCACGCGCGTCGGAACAAACATTTATGCGCCGCCCGAACACAGCCCGCTGACTGTGGGACAAAACGGCAATGCCGCAACGCTCTCGCCCGCTGCAGATATTTATTCGCTCGCCAAATCTACCTATACACTTCTAACCGGCGAATCGCCGAGGTTTTACTCGGGGCGGCAGATCACGGAATTGCCGCTACTCTGCCGCAATCAGGAATGGGCTGATGATGTTTTGCGTGCAGTGAAACGTGCAACGGCCGATGATGCCGCCCACCGGCCGCAGACGATTGACGATTTTTGGAGCGAACTCGAACCAGTTCGACGCATCGCGCTTGAATACGATACCGCGGTCGACGTTCGGTCGACACTGCACGATTCGCCGCAGCCGCACGTGTCGCGCGGCTATTCGCCGCTTGCACCGCAGCGTCCGCGTTTCGATACGTCGCGCGAGCTCAAGTTTCGGCCGCCGCTCATCGAACACAGCCCTCGGGTAACGGTAAACATCGACCAGAATGCCGCCGCGCGTCCGATTCAGAGGGTCGAGGATTTCTGGCCCGACAGAATCGAGCAATCGGGAGATGTATCCGAAAATATCCAGGCGATATCGGTTGACCGCCCGCGAGCAAAAACACGAAAGCTACGGCGCCTTGCGAGTTTTGCGATTTTGTTCGTCATCTTTGCGGGAGCACTCTATGCGACCGCTTCGTATTTGCGC
>JBHENZ010000123.1:0-6051 GCA_046261815.1 Pyrinomonadaceae bacterium
GATATAGACTTTGTGACCCATTGAACTGCCCATAAATTGATAAAGCTGCATGGGGCGGAATTTCGATTCCGCCTCTTTTTTTGTTTTTTTTTTCGTAGCGACAGACACTACGCAAAAAATTTCCGCTCGGGCGTCTTAGAGATGTCGAAACCATGGCAATTCAAATGGGCGTCCGGCGGCCAATGATGTCGTTAACTGTTGATCATACGGTGTTTGCGATCCGGCAAGGCTCAATGAACTCTAAGTCGAAATAATAAGTATTCCAGATAGACAAATTTTTCTGGTAATTTTGAGAATCGTGATATAGTGTCAGCACCGCGACAGGCATTACCCGTCCTGGATCAGCAGATTTGAGCGGATCTAGGGCGATTTGGCCGGAATCGGCAGGGAGATCTTCACCAAGAGTCCGGTTTCAAACGATGTTTGAGCGCTATTTTTACGATCACGGGCGGTCGGGCGTAACGTATGCCTATTACAGGATTTACGACTACAGCCTGAGTGTTCTGGTTCTAATTTGTATTTTGCAGTTCTAATTACGAATCCGGTTTTTGCTTCTTTTCTGGAAAAGCATTCTGAATGGATGTTTACCGGAGCTGAAAGACAAAAAAACTATCCCGGACGTATTGAGAGGACGTTGATTACAGGAGTTAATTTATGAAGTTTCCCCAGTTTAGCTTTTCGAGAATTAATGCAGCGAGTCGTTCATTCAAGCTGCTTGTACTTTTCCTTTGCCTTGCCGCTATGGCGACCCAGCTTTTTGCACAGCGGGCCAGCCGAAAAAATATTGATGCGGCAAATGCGTCCGTGACGCCGACCGTCGTCTACGGCAATCTGACTTGCGCCGAATGTGGTTATGCAGGAGAGTTAAAAATCGAACGTGACAGGGAACGTGACAGGTATGCCGGAACGTACAGTTTTTCGGACGGCGGCAATTTAACGATTTCTAATACTCAGCCCACATCTGGCGAAGAAAAGTCGTTTGACTTTACCTCGACGAGGGAGGTGGGCGCCGTTCTGGTAAAGGCCGGCAGCGAGGAACAGAACCTTTTCACTTATAATAATGGCACTTTCGGTGACAAGGATTTGTTCACTTTTGAGCGAAATCACGGCATCAGCCACATTTCGTTCTGCTACAGCCCGAATGTAGCTTTGGTAACGATCGTCAAGCTCGTGACCATTCCCTTTACCACGCCGCCTACGTATTCTTCGGGTCAGGCGTTTTCGTTTAGCACTTCGTTTGGCGCCAACTTCTCGCTGACAGACTCGAACGCTGATCAAAATCTGGGAGGTTCGATATCATTCTTGATCGCCGCGGGTCAGGACCGCAGTTTCACCGAGGATGGAGAATTTGGCTGGGATTTGACGGATATTGAGTGCACGATCACCAGCGGCACCGGTACGGAATCGGAGAGCGTTCCGTTAAAAAAAGCAACGGTTAATCTGACTGCCGGAGCCAGTGCGACCTGCACGTTCCGCAATTCGCAGCTTGCCCCGAGTGCTGCACCGGCATCAGTAAGCGGTCGCGTGACGACGGCTGACGGCGTGGGCATCGGCAATGTCCGCGTGATCCTGACCGATACCTTCACCGGTGAAGTGGTTATGGCTCGCACCAATCCGTTCGGCTATTATCAGTTCGACGGTTTGGACACGGACTCGATTTATGTCGCAACGGTTCGCTCGAAACGCTTCAGGTTCCCGACCGATTCGAGGGTGTTCACCCTTATGGACAATTTGGCGGATGTCGATTTCATTGCGGCACCGTGAGAGCAGCGACTATCTAGTTAAAACTGCTTCGTGAAAAAGGACTGGCGGGCGACTTCTCATAGGCGCCCGCCTTTTTGCGCGTCCTTTTTTCGTGGATATCGTTGCATTTGCACATCCTTCTTCTGCTCGTCGATCATAATTTGTGATCAAATCAAGAGGAGACCGCCTGGAATTTAGAGCTTTTATTGAAGTGGTAGGGAAGTGGTAGGTATGGGAGATGACAAATTATTGAAATAATAGGTATGCCAGATGACAAACTTTTCTGGTAATTTGCTTTGATGTGGTATATATTGAAGGCTCAAACAACGGGCATCGCCGGTTTTCGTTCTCCTGAGACCGATTCGGAACTTGGTTTTCCGAATCTGCCTTTGTAGCGAGATTGAAAGCAATTTACCTTTTATGGGCCTGGGAGGTGGTACGGCGATTGCTATAGTCGGTCTTTAAGACTCTAAGGTTTTTTTATTTTGATTTTGCAGTTCTCGAAGGACGAAATGGCTCCAAATCGTATAAACGAGGACTTTGACTGTAGGAGTAAATTATGAAGTTTCCCAACATTAGCTTTTCGCAAACACAATCTCATTCATTCCGGGCCGCTTCGTTTACGAACCGGCGTTCGTTGAAGTTGTTTCTCCTCCTCGGCTGTTTGGCGGCGATGACTACGCAGCCGTTTGCCTATCGAACTCCCAGCAAGATTATCGAAACGGCAAATGCGTCGGTCACTCCGATTGTTATTAATGACAGTAACCCTAGCTGTGGAGCATATGGCTATGGCATGGAGCTCAAGATCGAAAGGGCGACCGAGAATCCCGGCGTCTCGTATCAAGGAACGTACGGATTCTCCCTCGGCGGGGACGTAACAATTTCGAACACTCGACCATCGACTGGTGGAGAAACGGCGTTCGACATCAGCTCGACGAGGCAGATCACTGCGATCATCGTCAAAGCGGGCAGTAATGAACAAAATGTGTATGTCTACTCCGGCGGTACTTTTGGCGATACTGACTTAAGTTCGTACGATCCGCCGGGAAGCCCAGTCCCGCAACGAATCGAATATATTTCGTTTTGTGCATCCCCGCAGGTGGCCCTTATAACGATCCGGAAGCTCGTTTTCGTAACCACTACCCCACCCACATATTCTTCGCCTCAGGCGTTCCCGTTTACGATTTCGGGCGGCGGCGGTTTCTCGCTGGTCGACTCGAATGCTGCCAGCGATCAAGGTGGCTCGGCGTCGTTTGTGATCGCTGCAAATCAGTCCACTACGTTTACCGAAGGACTGGTTGCTGGCGGGACGCTGAATGACGTGCAGTGCACGGTAAACGGGGCCGGCACCGCCGTCGGCAACGTTCCAACACGGACCGCTACCGTCAGTTTGGGCTATGGATGCACTGCGACATGTACCTTTAGCAATTCGCAGCTTGACGTCAGTGCGGCACCGGCGTCGGTAAGCGGCCGCGTGACGACCGCCGACGGCATCGGTATCGGCAATGTTCGTGTAATCTTGAGCAATGCTTACACGGGTGAAGCGTTAGCCTCGATGACCAATCCATTCGGCTATTACCAGTTCGACGGTTTGGACACGGACGCGATCTACGTGGTGACGGTTCGTTCGAAGCGATTCAGGTTCCCCGTTGAGTCAAGGGTGTTTACACTTATGGACAACCTGGCGGACATCGATTTCGTTGCCGCACCGCGAGACGCGGAGACGTTTAAGTCTAAGCCAATTCGCCGTTAGCCAAAGCAACTGTCAACCCACTTTGGGCGAACAAGAAAAGGCTGCCTTTTTAAGCAGCCTTTTCTATTATCCGGCGGCAACACCGCAATTATCGAAGGCTACTCGGCGCAGTTGTCGAACGATGCAAAGAAAGTCATTTTTCTTTCAAATCGACAATCACCACGTCACTAAAAGCCTTATACTCGGCCGTGTTGGGCCATACGGCCGGCGATGACCCATCGGCTCGGTTTCGCCGTGGGACCGTCGGCAATATTCCTGTCGGGCTTTTTCTCGGCCTGTTCAAGACAGGCGGCGATAATCGCGATGTCGCGCATTTCGTCGTTAGGTTCGGGCCTATTGCGACGCGAATTGAATCTTTCGATAAAACCGGTATCCAGTTCTCCTCGAACGAACTCGTCGTCGTCCATCACCTCGCGAAAGAACCCAATAGTTGTCTTAATTCCTAAAATTTCATATTCCCGAAGCGCGCGGCGCATACGCTCGATGGCCTCATGGCGATTACGGCCGTATGTCGCGAATTTAGAGATCATTGGATCGTAGTAGATCGAGACGTCCGATCCTTCGTAAACGCCCCCGTCATCGCGGACGCCTGGGCCCTGCGGAATTCGAAGCTGTTCAATTTTGCCCGGCGACGGTAGAAAACTATTTTCGGGATCTTCTGCATAAATGCGGCATTCGATGGCGTGGCCGCGCAGCACGACGTCCGTTTGCGAAAACGAGAGCTTTCGTCCTGCGGCAACGCGGATTTGTTCGCGGACGAGATCGATTCCCGTGACCAGCTCGGTTACCGGGTGCTCGACCTGAAGACGCGTGTTCATCTCGAGAAAGTAAAAAGATTTGTGCAGATCCGAAACCAGAAATTCGACCGTGCCGGCACCGACGTAGTCAACTGCTTTTGCGACCGTCACCGCGCACGCACCCATTTCCTCTCTTAGCTGGGCGGAGTTGATCGGCGAAGGCGCCTCTTCGATGACTTTTTGATGACGCCTTTGAATGGAACACTCGCGTTCGCCAAGGTGAGCGTGATTGCCGTGAGTGTCGGAGAAAATTTGAATCTCAATGTGCCGCGGGCGAACGATGGCTTTTTCAATGTAAACCGAGTCGTCGCCGAAACTTGACGCGGCCTCGCCTCGGGCGGCGTCGAGCGCTGACCTTAGTGATACCTCGTCTGTTACCAGCCGCATTCCCTTGCCGCCGCCTCCGGCCGACGCTTTGAGCATTACGGGATAACCCATCTCGGCCGCGACCTTTTTTGCGTCGTCAAATGATTTGAGCTCTTCGGTTGTTCCTGGCACGACCGGGACACCTGCGTCGATCGCAATTTTGCGGGCCGAAATCTTTCCGCCCATTGCCTCCATGGCTTCAGGCGGCGGACCGATGAACGTTATCCCGTCCGATTGCACCGTTCTGACGAACTCGGCGTTTTCGGAAAGAAAACCGTAGCCGGGATGAATGGCGTCGGCACCGGATCGTTTGGCGGCGTTGAGAATTTTGTCGATGCGAAGATAACTTTCCGCCGACGGCGGCGGGCCGATCGGATAGGCCTCGTCCGCAAGGCGAACGTGTAGGCCATCCCTATCCGCCTCGGAATAAACCGCGACGGTCCGGATATTCATCTCGCGGCACGCGCGTATCACGCGACAGGCGATCTCGCCGCGGTTTGCGATTAGTATTTTTTTGAACACGTGTTTGGCAATAAGCGATAAGCGATAAGCGATTAGCAATTAGCGGCCCGACCGTACCGTTCTGATGAATGTGCCGAGCATTCGCTTGATTTCAACTAATCGTTCGTGCAGCAGATTATATTTTTCGCCGCGGAGAAATTTCAAATCGCGGTACAGAATCAAATGGTAATCCAGTTCGTTTGCCGAGCCATAAGCGATTTGAAGGAATCTTGAGAAATCAGCGTCCGATGCTCGGCCACAGCCTTCTGCGATGTTGGCGGGAACTGAAGAAGAGGCTCGTCGAATCTGGCTCGTCAACCCGAATAACTCTTCTTTTGGAAATGATCTAGTTTCCTCGTAAATTAATAGCGTTAGCTGATGAGATTTTTGCCAAACAGAAAGCGTCCTGAAATCCTTCATATTTTCCCAAGCAAAACTCCTCTTCTCAAAATGTCGTACGACGTACCACTATTGCTTTTTGCTTATTGCTTTATCGCTTATCGCTTATCGCTCACTGGCTATACCAGCATCGAATTCCCCTGATTTTTCGGATCGTAGCGGATGCCGACTTTGGCACCGGGCGCGTAGCGAAGCGGGTCGCGACGCTGCTCTTCGGACAAAAGCTCGGACGATTCGAAATCGACACCGTTTAATGTGTAAACGTAAAAGACAATCTCGCCGCCTTCGCGGTCGGTTTCTGTGTCGATGATCCGGCCGTCGGTTATGCGGCCGGTTCGCACAAGCAAGCGTCGTCGCTCGATGTGAGGATCAATTGGTATTTTTCGTTTTAACCGGCTGAGCAGACCCATTGCTAGTCAAGGATAAGCGGCGGTTTGTCGTATCTTGCCCGGAGATTATCGATCGCGGCACGAACCGCGGGCCGTTTTATTA
>JBHENZ010000124.1:0-3244 GCA_046261815.1 Pyrinomonadaceae bacterium
CACCGAGGTCGACGGCTTCGAGATCGCCTTTTCGTCCCCAACATTCAACGAATTCGTCGTCCGCGCACAGCGACCGGCGGTCGAAATACTCGAAAAGCTGCGATCCGATCACAACATTATCGGCGGGCTTGCCTTGTCGAAATACTACAGCGACCGGCCAAACGAGTTCTTAATTTGTGCAACAGAAACCAATACGCGGGAGCAAATTGACAGTTTGGCACACGGATTAGAGAACAGTAAGAAATGAGTATTAAGAAGGTCACACAACATCCAAGCCAAAACGAAGGCCTCATCTTCGAGCGTTCCCAATCGGGTCGCGTCGGGTATCGTTTACCGAAGATCGATGTTGATATAAACCTCGATAACTTTTTACCGGTCGAATTGCGGCGTGATGATGACCTTGACGGCGTGCCGGAGGTTTCTGAGGTTGATGTCATCAGGCATTTTACGCGGATATCGACATGGAATTATTCGATCGATATGGGGATGTATCCGCTCGGTTCGTGCACGATGAAATACAACTCACGGCTGAATGAAAAGGTCGCGAGGATCGGAGGTTTCGCCGGGCTTCATCCACTGGCGCCTGAGGAAGAATCGCAAGGCGCGCTGGAATTGATTTATCGTCTTCAAGAAGATTTGGCGGAGATCACGGGGTTGCCAGGCGTTTCGCTCCAACCTGCGGCAGGTGCGCAGGGCGAGATGACGGGCGTGATGGTAATGCGGGCGTATCTCGACCAGCGCGACGGCGAGGTGTCGAAAAATCGCCGTGTGATGCTGATCCCCGATTCCGCACATGGAACAAATCCTGCATCGGCGGCGGTTGCGGGATTTTCGGTGAAGACGATCCGTTCAACTTCGGAAGGATTGACGGATATGGCGCACCTCAGCGAGCTTTGCGATCAAGGCGGCGTTGCGGGTCTGATGCTAACGAATCCGAACACAGTCGGAATTTTTGAGACGAACATAAAAGAGATTTGCGACACCATCCACGCTGCCGGTGGCCTTGTCTATATGGACGGCGCGAATATGAACGCCCTGGTCGGCGTTGCACGCCCCGGCGACATGGGCGTGGACGTAATCCATCTCAACCTGCACAAGACTTTCTCAACCCCACACGGCGGCGGCGGCCCCGGCTGCGGTCCATGCCTTTGCACCGCTGAGTTGGCTCCGTTCTTGCCCACGCCGCGTGTTGAAAAAGATGGAGAGACTTATCGGCTCAATTACGACCTTCCCAACAGCATCGGCCGCGTTAAAGCCTTCTACGGCAACTTTGGAATGATGGTCAGAGCGCTGTCTTACATCTATACACATGGCAACGACGGGCTTAAGGAAGCGACGGAAGTTGCAGTTCTCAACGCTCGCTACCTTTCGCACAATCTCGCTGACACCTTCGACAAACCGTATGCCGGCGACCCGATGCACGAGGCGATATTTTCGCACAAGAATCAGGCAAAAAAGGGTGTCGTCACACTCGACATCGCAAAACGCTTGATCGATTATGGCTTTCACCCGATGACGGTTTACTTTCCGCTTGTGGTCGACGGAGCGATGCTCATCGAGCCGACCGAATCCGTCGGCCGAGCCGATCTCGATGCTTTTATCGAAGCGATGAAGGACATCGACGCAGAAGCCGACGAAAATCCCGAACTCGTTACTGGCGCTCCGCACTCAACCCGCATCGGCCGCCTCGACGAAGCAACCGCCGCCCGAAAACCGATCCTCCGATGGCGGCCGGACATGGAAGCCAGTGCAAAGTCGGCTTAGGAATAATCTCAAACGAGAAAAAACCGCGAAATTCCTCTTTGACATTTCGCGGTTTTCGATTATATTGGCTCCAATCCAAACAAAGGAGTCTATTTATGATCAAGAAGATTTTGATCGCGCTCGTCGCGATCGTAGTGCTGCTGGTTGCGGTGGTGGCAGTCGTTTCGTTTGTAACGCCGACCGATTTTCGCGTTGAGCGCGAAACCACTATTAACAAACCGAGTGCCGAGGTTTTCTCTTACGCCAAGATACTCAAGAACCAGAACGAATGGGGGCCGTGGCATAAAAAGGACCCCCAGATGCAACAGGAATTTCGCGGCACCGACGGGCAGCCGGGTTTTGTGAGCGCATGGAAAGGCAACTCAGATACGGGCGAGGGCGAACAGGAGATCAAACGGATCGTCGAGAACGAGCGTATCGAAACCGAGCTGCGATTCAAGGAGCCGTTCGAGTCGCGTGCCGACGCCTGGTTCACGACCGATGCACTCGGCGAAAACCAGACAAAGGTCAAATGGGGATTTTCCAGCTCGATGCCGCGGCCGTTGAATGTCATGCTCGCCGTGATGGACATGGACAAAATGGCCGGCAAGGATTTTGAAGAAGGCCTTGCATCGCTGAAGTCGATCATGGAAAAACGCTGATTCGGATTTTTACCCGCGAAATACGCGAAAGGACGCGAAAGTCGAAATTGCTTTTTGGCGTCTTTTCGCGTGTTTCGCGGGCAAAATTCTTCCACCTGTTTGACTGCAAACAATTGTGACACATAGAATTGCGTCATAGATAAATGACGACGATCGGCATTCCCAAAGAAATTCATCCCGGCGAAAAGCGTGTTGCCGCGACTCCGCAGACAATTTTAAAACTCAAAAAGCTCGGCTTTGACGTAATCATCGAAACACACGCGGGTCACGGTATCAACAGCGCCGATGGCGAATACCGCGAAGCCGGCGCAACCGTCATCGACGCCACGCCTGAGTTGTGGGCAGCATCAGATGTGGTCATAAAGGTAAGGCCGCCGGAGCAGAACGGTGAACTCGGCGTTCACGAGGCCGAGCTTTTGAAAGAAGGGGCGACGCTTGTAGGCTTTATCTGGCCGGCGCAGAATAAGGAGATCCTCGACAAGCTCGCGACTCGAAAAGCAACCGTCTTTGGAATGGACGCCGTGCCGCGCATTACGCGTGCGCAAAAGATGGACACGCTTTCTGCGATGGCGAATATCGCCGGATACCGCGCGGTGATCGAGGCGGCGAATCATTTCCCGCGATTCTTTACGGGACAAATAACGGCCGCGGGGCGGATCGATCCGGCGAAGGTGCTTGTGATCGGTGCGGGCGTCGCCGGTCTCTCGGCGATAGGTGCGGCGAAAGGCTTAGGAGCGATCGTGCGGGCGTTCGACCCGCGTTCGGCGACGAAGGACCAGGTCGCGTCGATGGGCGCGGAGTTTCTCGAGCTCGACGTCAAGGAAGAAGGCGAAGGCAAA
>JBHENZ010000125.1:0-4828 GCA_046261815.1 Pyrinomonadaceae bacterium
AAATAAACCCGGGATAATCGTTACACTCAATCGGCTCCTTGCCGAGTTTCTCGGAAATGCCCTTCACTTTCGCGTAGGTTTCATCAGAGGTTGCAATTCCACGAATAACCTCAACCAGCTTCATAAGCGGGACCGGATTGAAAAAGTGCATGCCAATCACTTTCTCCGGCCGTTTCGTCACCGCGCCGATCTTCGTAATCGATATCGAAGAGGTGTTGGAAGAAAGTATCGCTTCCGCGCCGGCAATTTGATCGAGTTTTTCAAAAATTTGTTTCTTAATCTCGAAATCTTCAGTCGCTGCTTCGACGATCAGCGTGCAGTCTTTCAGATCTCCGACCGAAGTCGTCGTCTTTATCCTGCCCAGCACCTCGGCTTTCTGTGCCTCCGTCATCGTTGCCTTTTTTAAGAATCTATCAAGGCTCTTGCCGACATTCTGCATCCCGCGGTCGAGAAACGCCTGCTCGACATCGCACATAACAACATCAAATCCCGACGAAGCCGCCGTCTGCGCAATGCCATTCCCCATCGTGCCTGCGCCGATTACTCCGATAATTTCATTCATAAGTTGGCTTCAAAATTTTCCGGAATATCCGGAATAATTGATAGCTGAAAGCTGAAATACGGATAGCTGTAATCAAACTCCTATATCCTCTCGACACACATCGCCACCGAATTACCACCGCCGAGACATAGGCCCGCAACGCCGCGTTTTGCACCCCGTCGTTTCATTTCGTAGAGTAGCGTCGTCAGCACACGTCCGCCGGAATTTCCAATCGCGTGTCCCATCGCGACCGCACCGCCGTTGACGTTGACTAAGTTGGGGTTTATCCCGAGTTCCTTCATGACGCCGAGGGCTTGCACGGAGAACGCCTCGTTCAACTCGAAAAGCTCGACGTCGTCAAGCTCCCAACCCGCTTTCGCCACCGCCTTTTTGACTCCTTCGACCGGTGCGAGCATGATATATTTCGGCTCGATTCCCGAAACCGCGTACGACAAAACGCGTCCGAGCGGCTCGACGCCGAGCTCGCTCGCTTTGTCGGTCGAGGTCACCACTAACGCCGAACCGCCGTCGTTGACGCCCGGAGCGTTTCCCGCGGTAACCGTCCCGCCTTCTTTTTTGAACGCCGGCTTCAATTTTCCTAACGTCTCGAGCGTGGTGTCTGCCCGAACCGGCTCGTCGCGATCGAGCACAACCGGATCGCCCTTTTTCTGTGGAATCTCGACAGGCACGATCTCGTCTTTAAAATAGCCTTTCTGATGCGCCTCGTGAGCCTTGCGATGCGAATCGTAGGCAAATTGGTCTTGCGTCTCACGCGTGATCTGGTGTTTTTCCGCCACGATCTCGCCGGTGTTGCCCATGTGCCAGTTCTCGAAGGGGCACCACAAGCCGTCGTGAATCATAAGGTCGACGGCTTGCTGATTTCCCATACGAAATCCATCGCGAGCGTTCATCAAGGCATACGGAATGTTCGACATCGATTCCATCCCGCCGGCCACGACCACCTCCGCATCGCCAAGCCGGACCGATTGTGCCGCAAGAGCGACCGCCCGCAGGCCCGAACCGCAGACCATGTTTACAGTCAAAGCCGAAACTTCCGGCGGCAAGCCTGCCTTCATAGCCGCCTGACGCGCCGGGGCCTGCCCGATACCGGCCTGCACGACGCAGCCCATTATCACTTCGTCGATCTGTGCGGGATCGATGCCCGCTCGTTTAACCGCTTCCTTGATCGCGAACGCCCCAAGCTCCGGTGCCGTAAAATCTTTTAACGCTCCCTGAAACTTCCCTGTCGGCGTCCTCGCCGCGCTGATAATTACTGCTTCTCTCATCTTTCTCTCATCTATTCGTCTTTGGTCTTGTTTAATTTTTCCAAGGCGATTTCCAATGCCGTCCTTGGCTGTTTTCTTAAATTTTTCTCGAACTCAATTCTGAAATCCTCAAGCAGCGGCAAGTCCAATTTATCCTTTTCCCGGCCTGAGGCCTTCTTACTGGCAATAATATCTCTGATGTTGGCGACTGGAAAATTATCTACGATAATCATCCGCTCTCTCGCTCTGTCGAAACTCTCGATGCCGTCCGGTGCGAATATTATGTCTAAATCGAAAGGACCGGATTTCAGTTGAACGAAATCCTTTCCGCGGATAATGCTCGCCTTTATCTCGCCGTCAATCTCAAAGCCGATCTCGATTAAGACAGATATTATTCTTCGCCCGTTCGCTTCCGATTTTTTGGCGAACAAATGGACATCCTGTGTCGCCGACGGATAACCGAGTAAAATCGCCCCGCTCTTGCCAATAAACATATACTCGACGCCAAATCGCCCAAATGCGGACGCAACCTCGCGCGCCTGCTGCGGCTGAAAGTAGCCTCGCGGTTCACTTTCCATCGTCCGGACGTCGCACCAACTTATACCTAGATACCTCGGCAAATTTTCATCGGCCCATTTCCGATAATCTTCCATTTTTTCGAACGAGCGAAACCTGGCATCGTCGAGCACGGGCTTGTAATGTCTGAAAAAACCGTACTTAATACGCTCGTCGACACTTCTTGCAAGCTGCCGCCGGCATTGTTCGCGAAAATCATCCACCGCTTTATTTTTGCATCTTATAGGATTTTTATCTAAAGCTCCGTGGGGCGGAAGCAAACCCGACGGCCGACGTCCGCGGACCGGATCGCTAGTTCTCGCCTATGTCTTCGTACCAGAGATCGGGACGCTCCGCGATAAATTTTGCCATCATCTCGAGGCATTCGTCTGACGCCAAATCAATTACTTCGACACCGTTTTCCGTAAGCCAATCGATGCCGCCGCGAAAATTTACCGAGTCGCCGACAACCACCGCACCGATGTTGAACTGCCTGATCAGCCCGCTGCAATACCAACACGGCGCGAGCGTTGTAACAATTATGGTATCCACATAATTACGCTGCCGACCGGCTTTGCGAAAAGCATCGGTCTCGCCGTGAATCGAAGGGTCGTTTTCCTGCACGCGACGGTTCCGCCCGCGGCCAAGTAGACTGCCGTTCTTGTGAAACAAGGCGGCGCCGACAGGAATTCCGCCTTCGGCCAGACCTTGCCGAGCTTCTTCAATTGCAATCCCAATCATTGCATCATGGTTCATACTTCAACCCCGCGAGTACCGACCGCCGTTCGGAAAGGCACGGTATGCTATCTTTTTTGAATGCAAAATTTTCGACCTGGAGACTTTCTAATTTTTCAGCTTGAAAGCGGCTACGGATTGCTCCGTATACTCGATATTCGAGGAACCAAGAATGATCCCGTCTGGCACCTCGCGGCGTATAAAGATCTTTTTATGGACGTAGAGATGGCTGATACGGCTTTGCAAAGTCCGGATTTGCTAACACTTGAAAAGCCTCACGTCGCTTTGACGAATCGAGCATTCGAAAGCACGCCGGTCGCGAAAATGATAAACGTGCCCGTTAACGAAGAAGAAACGCGACGATTAACCGAAATCAGGGAGCTGTCCGACCGTTCAATCCGTTTATTGCTCGGTTTCCGATAAGTTCGTCCGGGTTTTCGTGGAGTTGTCTGGTTGTGCGATCAGCCACACTCGCCGGAACCACGTTCTCGAAATCCGACGGTTCGAGTCGTTTGTCAGCAACTTTCGAACCTTTCCAGTGCCTCCTCGCGCCCGTATTTTTTCCTTCTCAATAAACTTCTTTAACTTCGTCGGCCGGAAAAACTTAGTCGGGCGGAAAAGTCTGGTGCCCTGCCAAACTGCCATCGACATTGGAATGCAAGCCACGAAGTAAATTATCACTTCCGCGTCGGCCAGACGAATATTCATAAATCCAAGAGCAACACAGTCGACAATACTGAACGCGTTCAAAATCGTATTCACCAGCAGGTGCTTTTCTGGCGGGGTTTCCGTCCCACAGGCCTGTTGATACCTGGCAAAAAAAAGCTGCACTGCCGATAGTAGCTTTCCGCGGTTTGCCCAGACTTACCGCATTTCGGACAAAACATATAAAAATCTTCGATTCGCTGCCGCGCAAGTTCAGGCTAGTCGGCGTCTTTCCAATTCGCTGGAAATCATTTCAAGTTCTCGGCTCATTTGTCCGGCGACGGATGTGTTTTCTTCAGCCCGTCTGATCAGATATGGAATGGTGTCCGCGATCGGCCCGTAGGGCACATATTTCGAAACGTTGTAGCCGTTTTCGGCGAGGACGTACGATAAGTTATCGCTCATTCCATAAAGCTGCGAGAAACAAATGTGAGGATCGTTGCTTTTGATGCCTGCCTCACGCATTTTTTGCACAAGCAACTGCGTGCTCTCCTCGTTGTGAGTGCCAGCCACGAACGAAACCATATCCAGGTGCCGCAAACAGTAATCGATCGCCAGATTGTAATCCGTATCGGTCGATTCCTTGTCGGGTTGGATAGGCGAGCGATAGCCTTTCTCTAATGCGAGCCCGCGCTCTTTTTCCATATAAGCTCCGCGCACGATTTTCACAGCTAGAATATATCCACCGTCTTTCGCCCGCTTTCGAGACTCGCGCAAAAATTGCAGCCTGTCCGTGCGATACATTTGAATCGTGTTGTGGATGATCGGCCTCGTCCTATTGAATCGGGACATCATCTCGTCGGCCATGCGGTCGATGGCGTCCTGGATCCAGCTTTCTTCGGCATCGATGAATACCGGTTGATTCGCCGCGT
This sequence comes from Pyrinomonadaceae bacterium, assembly GCA_046261815.1. Classification (GTDB taxonomy): domain Bacteria; phylum Acidobacteriota; class Blastocatellia; order Pyrinomonadales; family Pyrinomonadaceae; genus OLB17. The sequence continues at coordinate 4,674 of JBHENZ010000125.1, forward strand.
GAGCCGCTTCGCAGATCTCGCCGATTCGCCCGCGAATCCTCGAACACTTCGATTGACCCTTTGCATCAAGCTTTTTACGATTGCTTAATTTCTCGAGCGTGCCGAGCGGCGCGATTCCCGTCACCTTAAAAACGCAAAACGGAATGTTCGGATCA
>JBHENZ010000126.1:0-5034 GCA_046261815.1 Pyrinomonadaceae bacterium
AAACCGCCGTTCGCGAAAAGTTCGGTATAGAATTAGTACCCGAACCGATTTTCGTCGGCTTTCAGAACCAGGCTCTCTGATCCGTTTCGTCTTTTTCATCTTTTCTGTGGTTCTGCAAAAAACTGCTTCCACTCGCGTCAATTCGGAGTATAATTCGGGTGTCTCAACTTGCAACCGCGTCAAAGTCTTAAGAGGTGTATTAAATGTTTCGAGGTAAAAAACTTCGGGCCGCAATTTCCTTGTTGGCGATCCTATCGCTGAATCTCAATTATGCAACGGTCGACGCGCGAGCGACCGATCTCGTTCCGTCAGACGACGTAACGGGCGGAACGAGCGTTTTCGTTTTTCGCGACTCGCGCAAAAAACCCCAGACACGCGCGGGCGGCGGCAAATCCAATTCCTCGGCTGCGAACGCTAAATTGCGGCGCGCGCAAATCGCCGCGCAGCTCGCCGCCGAACGCCGCAAAAAAGCCGCCGCGGCCGATGCCCGCCGTGCTGAGCTTGCCCGCATCCGTGCCCGGGAGCGAAACGCCCGTCTAAAATTATCAAATACACTTACGGCGCGTGCCGAGGCCGCGATGGAAAAAGGCGACTCGACGGCCGCGATAAACAGCTACCGCGAAGCGCTAAAGGCGAATTCCAAAAACACCGACGCAGCAAATGGCCTCAGCCAAGCGTTGACGATCAAGGGAATTGAAACGGCGGGCGACAACCTAAACGAAACGGCAATCGTGTTTTTCGACGAAGCCGTTTTTCTCGACCCGAAAAACGCTGAGGCCTTTGCCAAACTCGGCGAGATCCACGCTGGGGCCGGACGCAACGACAAGGCCATTGCAAATTACGAAAAGGCACTTGCCGTCAACGCCGAATTTAACGCTCTATACATGCCGCTCGGCATGGCATATCTTCAGGCCGGAAACACGGCTATGGCCGACGGCTATCTGGCCAAGGCTGCGGCGGCGGGCGTTGATACGAGCGATGCAAAATTCGCACGCGTTCAATTCCTGGCCGAGCAAAAACCAAACGATGCACTAGCCGAACTCGACCGCATAATTCGAGCCCAACCGCAAAACGCCGATGCGCATTTTCAGCGCGCCGGTATCTACGACCGTACAAACCAACGCGCGAAAGCGATTGAGTCTTACAAAGAAGCCGTGCGCGGCAACCCCGAAATGACGCTCGCCTGGTTCAATCTCGGCGTGGCCTATTACAACCAGGAGGAGTACGAAAATTCGCGCGTCGCATATCTCGAATGTATCAAGCACGATCCGAATAACGCGGAAGCACACGCCAATCTCGCAAGCGTTTATCGCCAACTAAATCGATTTGAGGAGGCTAATGTCGAATACAAAATCGCCCACGACAAAGGCATGACCAAAGACGCCGATTTTTACAGTGAGTGGGGTTTCTGCACGGGCAAGACGAATGAGTGGGATAAGGCAGTTCGCTGGACCGAAGAGGCACGCGTGATAAGCCCGACCGCCATTGACGATACCAACGTCGGGTGGGCGTATTACAACGCGGCACAGGCTGACAAGGCCGCGAAAAACGACGCTGCCGCAAAGACGAATCTTGAAAAGAGCAAGGCCTCGCTGCAATCCGCCGTGCAAAAGGATCCGAAGCTCGACGCTGCTTACGTCAATCTCGGCTCGACGCACAACAGCCTTGGCGAGTACGACGCTGCCATCGTCGCACTGAACACCGCCATCGGGCTGCACAACGATTGGGTAATAGCGCTAAACCAACTCGGCCTCGCCTACCGCGGCCAGAACAATCTGCCGATGGCACTTCAAGTATTAAACCGCGCGGTCTCGCTTGATACAAACAACGTCGTCAGCCTTTTCACGCTCGGCTCGACGCAGTTCGCGGCCGGCGACAAAAAGGCGGCCCGGAAAACGCAGGATCGGTTGAAAAAAATAAACCCGGTACTTGCCGACCGCCTTGGCGGCATCATCGCGGGCAAAGCCATTAACGAGGCCGAACGCCAAATCCGCAACCGAATCCGCATTCCTCGGTTTCCGTATTAGATCGCGACGCTTTTTCCAGCGGCTTTCGGCTTTGCCGCGCTAGGATTTGCAAAAGCCCGCACCTAATAAGGGCGAAACGCACAACTGCCGCCGGCCGGCATTTGAATAACGGGGCAATGACTGCGTCGAGCATATCGCACGTGTTTACACGCGGGCTTCCGCAGTAATGTAGAAGCCCCGTGTTAGTAATGGCTAAACACTCTCGGCAGGATGAGCTGACACCCTCCAAAACATCCAGTTTCCGAACCCGACCACGCTTCAGTTATAATTTCCGTTTACGGCTTTTCTCAAACATGCCTCGACGCACAGATATCCGCAAAATCTTAATCATCGGTTCGGGTCCCATCGTCATCGGACAGGCCTGCGAATTCGATTATTCGGGAACGCAGGCATGTCGGGCATTGAAGCAGGAGGGGTTTGAGGTCGTGCTGGTCAATTCAAATCCGGCCACCATCATGACCGATCCGGAAATCGCCGACCGAACATATGTCGAACCGCTCACGCTCGAAACCGCGACGGCGATCATCGCGAAAGAGCGACCAGATGCGCTTCTGCCGACCGTTGGCGGGCAGACCGGTCTCAACCTTTCCGTCGAGCTTTACGAACAAGGCATCCTCGACAAGTACGGTGTGACACTCATCGGCGCGAATATCGACGCCATCAAAGTGGGCGAGGACCGCGAGCTTTTCAAAAAGGCGATGGACGAGATCGGCATCCCAAGCCCGAGAGGCGGCTTTGCGCATACGTGGGAAGAGGCACGCGAGATCGTCGAGACGACCGGGTATCCGGCTATCGTGCGGCCCTCATTCACGCTCGGCGGCACCGGCGGCGGAACTGCCTATAACCCGCAGGAGTTCGAGGAAATTGCCCGCAACGGTCTTGCCGCATCGCCCGTCTCGCAGATCCTGGTCGAAGAATCGATCCTCGGCTGGAAAGAATACGAGCTCGAGGTGATGCGCGATCTCAACGACAACGTCGTCATCATATGCTCGATCGAGAACTTCGATCCGATGGGTGTGCACACAGGCGACTCCATCACCGTCGCACCGGCACAGACGCTGACCGACGTCGAGTATCAGCGGCTTCGCGACATGTCGATCGCGTGTATTCGAAAAGTTGGCGTGGAAACAGGCGGCTCGAATATACAGTTCGCCGTTAATCCCGAGAACGGCTATGTAAGGATCATCGAGATGAACCCGCGCGTATCGCGGTCGTCCGCCCTCGCATCGAAAGCGACCGGATTTCCGATTGCGAAAATTGCGGCTAAGCTCGCCGTCGGTTACACCCTCGACGAGATTCCGAATGACATCACGAAGAAAACGCCGGCGTCGTTCGAGCCGACGATCGATTACGTCGTAACGAAGATCCCCAAATGGGCCTTCGAGAAGTTTCCCGGGGCCGAAGACGTACTCGGCACACAGATGAAGTCGGTCGGCGAAGTGATGGCGATCGGCCGCACGTTCAAGGAGAGCCTGTTCAAAGGCCTTCGTTCGCTCGAAGCCGTAAAACCATTACGGCTGCAAAACGTACCCGACCACGAACTGCAAAGAAAACTCGCTCGCCCGAATTCCCAAAGGTTCTCTTACATTACCTACGCTTTGCAAAACGGTTACTCGATCGACGAAATTCACCGACTGACGAAAATCGATCCGTGGTTTCTTTCCCAGTTAATGCAGGTGATGGAATTGCAAGAGCAAATCGAAAGGCAAGTACAGAGCGAAATGTCCCACGTCATCTACGACACGGGGACTGAAATAGTCCCCATGCCGCGCCCGCCAAACACTTCAGATACGATGTCAGCTCCAAATCTTTTATCGCGCAAAGAAAAAAAGTCCGGACTCACAAGGATTCCGGTAGATGTTCTTCGATCATCGAAAGAATTTGGTTTGTCCGACCGGCGTCTGTCGTTTCTGACCGGAGCGTCCGAACTCGAAGTCCGCGAATACCGTAAGGCTCTCGGGATCGCTCCCGTTTACAAACGCGTCGACACGTGCGGGGCCGAGTTCGAATCGTTCACGCCGTACATGTATTCGACTTACGAGGATGAGTGTGAGGCCGAGGCGACCGATAGGCGAAAGATAATGATTCTCGGCTCTGGCCCGAATCGAATCGGGCAGGGAATCGAGTTCGACTATTGCTGCTGCCACGCTTCGTTTGCGCTGAGGGACGCGGGATTCGAAACGATCATGGTCAACTGTAACCCGGAAACCGTTTCGACCGATTACGACACGTCTGACCGTTTGTATTTCGAGCCGCTTACGTTCGAAGACGTGATGAATATTGTCGAGATCGAGACACCGGAGGGCGTGATCGTCCAATTCGGTGGGCAGACGCCGCTCAATCTTTCCGGGCAATTGTCCGCTGCCGGCGTACCCATAATCGGCACCTCGCCTGATTCCATAGATCTTGCCGAAGACCGAAAACGTTTCGGTGCCCTTTTGACCGAATTAAAGATTCCGTCGCCCGCAAACGGCACGGCGACGTCGGCGGACGAGGCAAAAGCGATCGCTACAAAGATCGGGTATCCGGTCGTCGTGCGGCCGAGCTATGTGCTTGGCGGGCGGGCTATGGCGACGGTTTATGATGAGCCGTCGCTTGATGAATATATGCGTTCGGCAGTCGATGCGTCACCGGAAAAGCCGATCTTAGTCGACAGGTTTTTGGAGCGTGCAACCGAAATCGACGTTGATGCTTTAGCGGACGAGACCGCCGTCGTCATTGCCGGCATTCAGGAACATATAGAGGAAGCCGGAATACATTCGGGAGATTCGTCGAGCGTGCTGCCCGCGCAAAAAATTGCGGCCGAGCATCTCGAAACGATTCAACACTACACAAAACTTCTCGCGAACGCCCTTAAAGTAAAAGGGCTGATGAACATTCAATACGCCATCAAAGATGATCGGGTGTATGTTCTAGAAGTCAATCCCCGTGCATCACGAACAGTTCCGTTCGTGGCAAAAGCAACCGGCATTCCGATTGCAAAAATCGCGTCGCTTGTCATGGCGGG
>JBHENZ010000127.1:0-4603 GCA_046261815.1 Pyrinomonadaceae bacterium
GCACTCCTCGTGGTTACCCTGACGTGGACGCTAATTCGCATAGCGCCGGGAAATTTTTACGACGACGAGAAAAAGCTTCCCGCCGCGGTGCGGGCAAACATAATCAAGAAATACGGCCTAGACAAGCCTTGGTATCAGCAGTATGGGATAATGATCTGGAACGTGATGCAGGGCGATTTTGGCGATTCGGTAAAATATCAAGGGCAATCCGTCAACGAAATAATTCGCCGCCACCTGCCATATTCGGCGACGATGGGCTTTTTGGCGTACGTGCTTGCGTTAGCCATCGGCTTAACCGCAGGAATCATCGCGGCGCTCAGGCAAAACTCAGCGTTTGATTACGCATCGATGTCGATTTCGATGCTCGGCCTTTCCTTGCCGAATTTCGTTCTGGGCCCGATCCTGGTGGTGTTTTTTTCGTTTTGGCTTTATTGGTTTCCGCCGGCGCGTTGGGGCGGATTTTCCGCGCTTGTTTTGCCGGTGCTCACCTTGACCGCAATCTACGCCGCATACATCGCCCGGCTCACGCGTGCCGGTATGCTCGAAGTAATGCGGTCGGATTATATTCGCACTGCTCGTGCGAAAGGCCTGTCTGAAAAAACCGTGTTATTACGTCACGGCATCTGGGGCGGGATAATTCCGGTCGTGTCGTTTACCGGCCCGGCCTTGGCGGCTTTGCTTGCCGGTACGGTGGTTGTGGAAAAAGTCTTCGCGATTCCCGGCCTCGGCAACATTTTTATCCAGTCGGTTCTGAACCGCGACGAGCCACTAATTCTTGGTATTGTTGCCTTCATTTCGATTCTGATAATGCTTTTTAATCTAATTGTGGATATATCGTACGCTTTCCTTGATCCACGTATTCGATACGAATAAGGGTTATGGCTGAAGAAATCAGGGCAACTAAAGGCACTTCGCTGTGGGCGGACGCGTGGAGGCGTCTGCTGCGAAACAAGCTCGCCGTTTTCGGTCTTGTTGTGCTGGCAGTAATGGCTGTCGCCGTCGTTATCGGCCCTTGGCTGATACGGGTGACAACCGGTTTTACCTACGACTACATCCCGAGCGATGGCGCGTTGCTGCGCTCGTTTCCGCCGTCGCTTGAGCATCCGATGGGCACCGACGAGACCGGCCGCGACCTTCTCGCCCGCGTGCTGCAAGGCGGACGCGTCTCGCTGATGGTAGGCATTATCTCAACGATCGTATCATTGCTGGTCGGCGTCTCGTATGGTGCGATTGCCGGTTATCTGGGCGGCCGAATCGACAATATCATGATGCGAATAGTCGACATCATCTATTCGATTCCTTATATCCTGATTGTGATAGTTCTCCTTTCGGTTTTTGGCGGACCGAGCACACCGGGATGGATACAATGGCTTTCGGATAAAATCGGCGGTGCGGGCAATCAGGGTTTGTCTCAAATTTTCCTTTTGTTTTTCGCACTTGGGCTTGTTTCCTGGTTGACTATGGCACGAGTAGTCCGCGGGCAAATTTTGAGTTTGAAAAATCAGGAGTTTGTAATGGCCGCCCGGGCGACTGGCGTTTCGACACCGGGAATAATTTTCCGCCACCTCGTGCCCAATGCACTCGGGCCCGTTGTCGTGTATGCAACGCTGACGATCCCAAGCGTGATGCTCAGCGAAGCATTCCTTTCATTCCTCGGTCTAGGCGTTCAGCCGCCGTACGCATCCTGGGGGAGCCTTGCCGCCGACGGGATCAAGAATATTGGTATTTTTCCGTGGCAGCTGGTTTTCCCTGGAGTGACAATGGCGCTTACTCTATTCTCTTTGAATTTTCTCGGAGATGGGCTCCGCGATGCAATCGATCCGCAGACAAGGAAGTTTTAGCGGTCGAACAAAGTTCAGTTTGTTGATTCTACGTTCTCGATGGCCCGATTCTCGATAGATATTAGGCTTGGATCGACAAACTGAAGTTTGTTGTACATCTGAATGACGAATAACAACGGCACAATCCTTTCCGTCGCCAATCTAAAAACGCATTTCCAAACTGAGGATGGCGTCGTCAAGGCGGTGGATGGTGTTTCGTTCACACTGGCGAAAGGAGAAACGCTGGGGATAGTCGGCGAATCGGGCAGCGGAAAATCGGTAACTAATCTTTCGGTGATGCGGCTTATTCCCGAGCCGCCGGGAAAGATCGTTGACGGCGAGATAGTTTTCGACGGCATCGACGTGTGCTCGCTCTCGACAGATGAGATTCGCAAGATTCGGGGCAAGCGGATCGCGATGATTTTTCAGGATCCGATGACGTCGCTCAATCCGTTTTTGAGAATTTCGACGCAGCTCATGGAAGTCACCCAGCTGCATCTCGGCCACCCTAAAAAGCAAGCCTATCAGCACGCGATCAAGATGCTGAAGACAGTCGGGATTCCCGATGCAGAAACGCGTGTGGATAATTACCCACACGAATTTTCCGGCGGCATGCGTCAGCGCGTGATGATCGCGATGGCGCTTTCGTGCGACCCGGAATTGCTTATTGCCGACGAGCCAACCACCGCGCTTGATGTAACGATCCAGGCACAGATTCTCGAGCTAATTAAGGACCTTAAAGAAAGAATGGGCACAAGCGTGATACTGATCACGCACGATCTCGGCGTGGTCGCGGGGATGACGGACAAGATAATCGTGATGTACGCTGGAAAAATTTTCGAGCAGGCACCGACGAAAGAATTGTTCGGCACGCCGGCAAACCCGTACACAAAAGGGTTGCTACAAAGCGTGCCCGATCCGGCACACGAGCAGGGAAAAGAGTTATTTCAGATTCCGGGCCTGCCTCCCGATCTTGCCCATCTTCCGCCGGGCTGTCCGTTTCAGGACCGATGCTATCGCGCCGAAGATATCTGCCGCAGGGAGTTTCCTCCGTTTGTTGAGATAAACGCAAACCATCACTCACTGTGCCATTTTGCGGAGGAGATCTACGCGGCTTCAATGCAGAAGCCCGCACGTCAGTAAGGGCGGAATTAGTAAATTCGCATCGCTACAACAGCAACGATGGAGCCAAACGGAAACAGTCTGATCTCGCTCGAACAGCTTCAGGTGCATTACCGCCTCGGCGGCGGCCTATTTTCGGAAACGAAGATCGTCAAGGCGGTCGACGGCGTTACCTTTGATATTAAAATGCAGGAAACTCTTGGCCTCGTCGGCGAATCCGGTTGCGGAAAATCGACATTGGGCAAAGCGATTTTGAGATTAACCGAACCTACCGGCGGAAGAGTATTTTACAACGGCAAGGATCTGGCACGTCTGCCGCAATCGGCGATGCGCGATCAGCGGAAAGATTTGCAGATGATTTTCCAGGACCCGTACGCGAGCCTGAATCCGCGCATGACCGTGGGCGGCATCATCGGCGAACCGATTCGCACGTTCAATCTAGCGGATGGAAAATCGACGGACGATCGGGTGGGCGAACTAATGGAAACAGTCGGCCTTAATCGCCGGTTTATCAAGCGTTACCCTCACGAATTTTCCGGCGGCCAGCGGCAGCGAATCGGCATCGCACGTGCTCTTGCCGTCGATCCGAAATTTATCGTCGCCGACGAGCCGATTTCGGCTCTCGATGTTTCTATTCAGGCTCAGATAATGAATTTGATGGAAAAGCTTCAGGCCGAAAAAGGGCTCACCTATCTTTTCATCTCGCATGACCTGCGTGCCGTCAGGCATTTGTCCGATCGCGTTGCCGTGATGTACCTCGGAAAGATTGTCGAGCTTGCCGAGGCAAAAGAAATGTACGCTGAGCCGCTGATGCCGTATTCGAAGGCGCTGATTTCGGCCGTTCCCGTTCCGGATCCGGAAATCGAGGCGACCCGCGAACGCATTATCCTTAAGGGCGATGTGCCCTCAGCGATCAATCCGCCGACGGGCTGCCCATTCCACACTCGCTGTCCGTGGTCGGTCGATGATTGCCGAACCGTCGTCCCGGCACTTGCCGAGATCAAGCCAAATCATTTCGCCGCCTGCATTCGAATTAATACAGAGAACCCACACATCGAGCAAAACACCGGAATGGGGGCAATCGGTGAAAGCGTATAAAACGGTAAGGCCCGCGACCGCCTCGCGAGCCTTCACATTTTCATTCGAAACTGATCAATACAATCAGTGACCCGTCGTCGCCGAGCTCGATCGGTCATCGTCAGCTCGGGCCGTATTTCGCAAAGCTTTTACGCGATCATGTGCCGACTGAATGGATTGATACTGTGTCTGAACAACGTCGAGCACATTCGCGGGAAGTCGATATTCAAGGGCCGATTTGTAGGCGTCTTTTGCACCGTCTTCGCCGCGCTCACATTCGTTAAGGATCGCTTCGTCGTCCCTACCTGTCACGGCGGATTTGATATTGATCCAGCCGCGATGAAGCGCACCGAGCGTGCTGCCCGAATTTTCCGGATCACCGCCAAGCGATCCCACTAGAGCCTGTAGTTCTCCCGCAAACTGTGACCGCTGCTGAGAGAATTCATAGAACAGCGATTTGAGGTCCGATCGCTCTAAACCTTCGGCGGCTTCCTTAAATCCAGTCTGGCCGTCTTTACAAGTTTCAATTAGTCCATTAAGAGTTGAAATAACTTCGTCGTTGTCTACGACAGAGTTCTCAACAG
>JBHENZ010000128.1:0-6048 GCA_046261815.1 Pyrinomonadaceae bacterium
ACCGAAATCGAGGATTTTCACCCGGCCCGTTTTCGAAACGATGATGTTCGCAGGTTTGATGTCCCGGTGGATCACGCCCTTGGCGTGCGCTTCGGAAAGCGCGGCGACCGCCTCAATGGCGATGTCAACGGTTTGCCGGACGCTAAGCCTCTGCCAACGAATAATTTCGGCCAGCGTTTCGCCCTCGATATACTCCATCGCGATGAACGGGTTCGGGCCTGATTCGCTGATCTCATAGATAGTGCAGATGTTGGGATGGTTTAGGGCCGAGGCCGCGCGCGCCTCGCGCCAAAACCTTTCGAGGTGCACCGGATCGGACTTCAACTCGGAGGCGAGGAATTTCAGCGCCGCGCGTCTGCCCAGTTTTGTATCCTCCGCAAGATAAACTTCGCCCATGCCACCCACGCCGAGCGACGAGAGAATCTTGTACTGAGCGAAAATTTGTCCGATTTTCGACACTTCAGGTGAATTGCCGCAGATTATATCATTACGTGCTATCTCCTAGACGCTTAAGACGATTTCGACGCGGAAACTTGCGATGCAGCCGATGCGTATGCACTTGAAATGGCTTCTTGTCTGCGGGCGCCTCTCGCTGTTAGACTAGTTCTCCCTACTTTTATTTTCTGAAGGAGATTAAACTCTTATGAGACGAAAGATTTTCGCTCTGACCGCTTTTATGGCCGGCGTCGTATTCGTGTTAAGCGGCCCGATCGCCTCGGCCCTCGACGTTCCTGTGGGATCGACGATCGAGAACTTTACCCTGCCCGATACCGACGGCAAAACGCGGTCGCTAAAGGAGCTGCAGGGCAAGAGAGGCGCGGTAATCGTTTTTCTCTCTGCACAATGTCCGGTCGTCAAGGGCTATAACGAACGCATCAACCAGGTAGCCGCCGATTACGCCGCCAAGGGTATCAATTTCATCGGCATTAATTCCAATTCGACCGAGGATCTGAACTGGGTAAAAACCGACGCTGCAACGGTAGGCTACAAATTTCCGGTGTTAATCGATAAGGGCAATGTCCTCGCCGACAAGCTTGGTGCAACCGTCACGCCCGAGGTTTATTATCTCGACGCGAAGAACGTTTTGCTCTATCACGGCGCGATCGATAACGACCGTTCCGGAAAGGCACCGACGGAAATGTATCTCAGAACCGCGTTCGATTCGTCGCTCGCCGGTAAACCCATCGCGAAAACGCGCGCAAACGCCTTCGGCTGCTCGATCAAGCGTGTGGGCGGAGCTTCGGAGTAATTGATAGCTGATAGCTGCGGGTTGGTCACAATCCGGCCCAAACCAATGCGAATACAGTTTATAAATGCGGTCGGTTTAACATTGCTCTGCCTTTCCGTCACGGCGACCGCACAGAAAAAACAGATCGGGTCTACAACGCCGAACGCGACTGCCAGCCCGATAGTTGTCACGCAAATCGACGACGCCTCGTTCAAAAAGCTGCTTGTGCCGAATGGCAAGCCGCTTCTGATAAACTTTTGGGCCACTTGGTGCGACCCATGCCGAGAAGAGTTTCCGGAGTTGGTCGAGATCGATAAACATTACAAAGGCAAGATAGATTTCGTCACAGTGTCGCTTGACGACCCGGCCGATTTAAAGACGACCGTCCCGCATTTTCTTCGCTCGATGAAGGCCGAAATGCCAGCCTATCTTCTAAAATCGGCCGACGAATCGACGCTGATCACCGCGGTCGCGAAAGATTGGAACGGCGGCCTGCCGTTCACTATTTTGTACGACCGATCGGGAAGTCTCGCTTACTTTCGCCAGGGCAAGGTGATCCCGGCCGTACTCCGCGAAAAAATCGATCCTTTGGTTTCTCGCCCGATTGAGCCCGTAATGCAGAAGCCCGCACGTAAGTAAAGGCGAAATCGAATCGCAATATTATTGCTGCTTTCCGAGATCAAGCTAAGGAGCAAATAGATGCTAAGAAAAATCGAAGATTTCCAGAAAGACTGGGCCTATGAGGCGGAGATGACAGGCAAGATGATCAATGCGCTAACCGATGAATCGATCGATCAGAAAGTGACGCCGACCGGGCGTTCGCTTGGTTTCCTGGCCTGGCATTTGACGCAAACTCTCGGCGAGATGCTCGGCCACGTCGGCTTGAAAATCGATGCGCCCGGATTCGACAAAGACTGCCCGAAAACGGCCGCCGAAATCAGCCAAGCCTACGAAAAAGCCGCTGGCTCGGTTTCCGCGGAGATCGCCGGTAATTGGAACGACGATACTTTATTGCAGGAAGACAATATGTACGGCGAAACCTGGTCGCGCGGTCTTACGCTCTTTTACCTCATCACTCACCAGGCCCACCACCGCGGACAGATGACCGTACTGATGCGACAGGCCGGCCTGATTGTCCCCGGCGTCTACGGCCCCGCAAAAGAAGAATGGCACGCCCACGGTATGCCCGTGCCGGCTTGAGCAAAACCATATCGCTCATTGGAGCCGTTTTCCATGACATTCTTCATATAGACATCGCGTTGTTCCAATTCTTGAAGCATCTGCTCGAACCGCTTTTTTCGCGCCATTGTCAATGGCTTAAATTTAGGCTGGATAACGGCCGGCGAATAAGTTCCCGTCATCCGTCGCCTGCGTTTTCGTTCCTTAGCGGCGAAAGCGCCCGGCTATAAGCCCGCCCAGGAAGCCCATGGGAATATACGCGACTATCAGATCTAAAGCCTCAAACCAGAGGGGTGCCGGAAGTAAATAGACGGCCGTGATTCCGCCGATTAAAAAGCAGGCGCTTACGCCGATCGCGATCTTCATCCGGTGCGATGCCGCGATCAGTGCCGCTACCAGCGCTCCGACGAGCGCCCCGAGCGCGTGGGCAAGAAAAGGGATCGCGAAATCCTTGGCTTCGAATAGCGGCATCGCGGCCCGCAGACTTTCCATGTCGTTCGGGTCGACGCCCGCCGGCAGCGGCACAATTGCACTGCCCGCCATGATTATTCCCATATTGACCATGCCGCCGATGAGCAAACCGACGACGACCGCAGCGATGTTGATGATAATTGTTTTCATTTTTCTGGTTTTCGAGATTGGGCATTAAGGGGAACGAATTCGTTTCAAAATCGACATCGATTTCCGAACAGGTTAGAATATCTGTTTTGTTTTAACGCCCGAAAGTTACCAGATGATAGACGGAATCGCAATCTCGCCCGAAACGATCGCGCAGCATAATTTAACGCTTGAGGAATACGAAAAAATTCAGACGACACTCGGCCGTGATCCGAACCTGACCGAGCTCGGCATTTTCAGCGTGATGTGGTCGGAACATTGTTCCTACAAATCGTCGCGCGTTCATCTGAAACGACTGCCGACTACGGGAGCGAGCGTGATCGTGCCGCCAGGCGAAAACGCTGGCGTGGTCGATATCGGCGACGGATGGTGCATTGCCTTCAAGGTCGAGTCGCACAACCACCCGAGTTTTATCGAACCCTTCCAGGGCGCAGCGACAGGCGTCGGCGGAATCTTGAGAGACGTATTTACGATGGGCGCTCGTCCTGTGGCGGCGATGAATAGCTTGCGTTTTGGACATATTTCACCACCGAGACGCGGAGACGCCGAGTCAGAAACCGCTCAGGTCAAACCATCCGCTGCTGCGGATGGTACCGACAAGACCTACAACCGCAACAAATCTCTGCTAAAGGGTGTCGTCGGCGGGATCGGGCATTATGGCAATTGTTTCGGCGTGCCGACTATTGGCGGCGAGGTTGTATTTGACGAATCGTACAGCCTGAATCCGCTCGTAAACGCTTTTGCTCTCGGCCTGGTTCGAAAAGATCAAATCTTTTTCGGCAAGGCCGAGGGCGTCGGGAATCCTGTGCTTTATGTAGGTGCGAAAACCGGCCGCGACGGTATACACGGCGCGACAATGGCTTCGGCCGAATTCGACGAAGCCGCGCTCGAAAAACGCCCAACTGTACAGGTCGGCGACCCATTTGTTGAAAAACTGCTTTTGGAAGCTTGCCTCGAAGCGATGCGTTCGGGTGCGATCGCCGGGATTCAGGATATGGGTGCCGCCGGCCTGACGAGCTCTTCCGTCGAAATGGCTGCTCGTGCCGGCACTGGTCTCGAACTCGATCTCACGCTTGTGCCGCAACGCGAAACTGGGATGACCGCTTACGAGATGATGCTTTCCGAATCGCAGGAACGGATGCTGATCGTCGCCCGACATGGCCGCGAACGCGAGGTCGTCGATATCTTCAAAAAATGGGATCTTGACGCCGTCGTCATCGGCAAAGTCGTCGAAGGCGATCGGCTGAAGATAATTCACAACGGCCGCGTCGAAGCCGACCTGCCTGTCTTGGCCCTTACCGATGAAGCTCCTCGATACGAAAGACCAGCGTCACCGCCGAGACGCCGAGACGCCGAGACGGACAGACACAATATGCAAGATGCAGAAGCCCGCGCGTTGGTAAAGGCGAAATCGAGTGCCGGAAACTCAAATTATTTTTCCATAAACGATCATACCGCATCGCTATTCGCGTTGCTCGGGTCACTCAACATCTGCTCAAAACACTGGGTCTACGAGCAGTACGACACGATGGTTCGCACGAACACTGCGGTTCTTCCCGGTGCCGATGCCGCCGTCATTCGCGTGAAAGAAACACGTAAGGCCATCGCGATGTGCCTTGACGGCAATGGCCGTTACGTTGCGGTCAACGCAAAAGAGGGTGCGAAATTGACGACGGCCGAGGCCGCAAGAAACGTTGTATGTGTCGGTGCAAAACCCATCGCCGTTACCAACTGCCTCAATTTCGCCTCGCCGGAAAGACCTGATGTTATGCGAAGCTTTTCAGACGTGATCGACGGCATGAGCGAGGCCTGCGAAAAGTTTGAAACGCCGGTCGTTTCGGGGAACGTCTCTTTTTACAACGAAACCGACGGCAAGGGGATTTTGCCGACGCCCGTTATCGGCATGGTCGGCCTGATCGATGACAGCCGAAAAATAATCACGCACGGCTTCAAAGACGATGGCGATCTGATCGCCTTACTCGGCGAGACAAAAAACGATCTCTCCGTCAGCGAATACGCCCAAACCGTTCTCGGCAAATCTACCGAAGAAATTGCCGACGGGCGACCTCCGGAAATCGATCTTGATCGTGAGAAACAACTCCACGAGATTGTTCTAGAACTCGCTGACAAACAGCTCATAAAATCCGCTCATGATACTTCCGACGGGGGCCTTGCTGTCGCCATCGCCGAAAGCTGCTTCTCATCCCTTGGCCGAAAAGCCAAAGGTGCCGAAATCGCTCTAAAGTCAAACGGCCTCTCGCCCGACGCCGTCCTGTTCTCCGAATCGCCGTCACGCGTTGTAATCTCATTCACGCCCGATTACCTCAACCGCATAAAAGACGTCGCTGCGGACATCCCTTTCGCTGTGATTGGCAAGGTTATAGGCACTAATCTCAAATTCAGCATCGAAGGTAAGGAAACGATTTCATCGCCGATTGCCGAGCTAGAATCTATCTGGAAAAACTCGCTCGGCGACCAATTAGAAAATCTTTGGAAAACTGAAAACTGCAAATTTAAGAATTAGCTGTCAGCTTTCAGCTAACAGCCATTCGCCATCTTGTAACGATATACTTCTAAAATGGCCGCCGGTGTTTACCTGCACATTCCGTTTTGTAAGTCGCGGTGTTCGTACTGCGATTTCGCAACCGACGTTTACCGCGGAAGCGACGCCGTCGAGCGGTACGTTGCGGTCTTGTGTACTGAGATCGGCAATCAAGTCATTACCGCCCGCGGCAGGTTGTTGAAGGTTAGCATCGACACGATTTATTTTGGTGGCGGCACCCCGTCTTTGCTGAAGCCGTTGCAGGTAGAGCGAATCCTGAAAACCCTGCATCAAAAATTTTCGGCCGCTTCAAACTCCGAAATCACGATGGAGATGAATCCGGCAACGGTTACGCCCGATTCGCTAAAAGCCTGCCGCTCGCTTGGCGTCAACCGAGCCAGCTTCGGCGTTCAGACTTTTGACGACGGTGAGCTGAAACGACTCGCTCGCGGCCACACCGCGCAAGACGCGAGGGATACAT
>JBHENZ010000129.1:0-3223 GCA_046261815.1 Pyrinomonadaceae bacterium
TGCGCGGTCTGGATGCGGTCCACAAAAAATCGTAACGCACGTCGGCCGTAGGAACACTTGCAGCAACGGTGCCGGTCTCGGTTGCGACCTCGGCCGATTCGAAATTGCCGTCGATGCGAACTTCGCCGTCGTGAGTTTCTATATTCAAACGCGTGCGTTCGGGTGCGACGATGGCGAGGTCGATTCGTCTGCGGCTCACGGTCTGAAGAACCTCGATGCGCACATGGCCGCCAGATGCGTCGATCCTTACGTCATCAGCAGAAAAAGGTGAATCGGATGTTGCGGAAATCGAGGAGCCGGATGCAGCATCGATTCCGGATGCATTCGGAGTGCCTACTGAAACACGGCCGGTACGATTAACAACTTCGAGTTTGCTGCCCGCTTGGAGATCGAGGCCGCGGGTAAATCCCTGACCGGCTGCAGTCGAAGGGAGCGCCGCCGCGGCGATTAAAAAAATCTTTGTGAAATGTGTGGAAGGTTTCATCGTCAAGGTTTGCTTGTGATTCGGCCGGATTGAATCAATCGCTGCCGAACGCGCTCCTGCCATTTTTTTCGTGGAAGTTCGGTTTCTTCAAATTTCTCGAGCAGATCGCGCACCGGCTCTCCGCCAGCCTGCCGTGTCTTGAGATAAAGAAGCGCGACGATGATGGCGGAGAACGACGTAATCACGATTTGCAACGGTATCAAAAATATCTGCAGCAAAGATTCGAAGATCGTATCTTGGATCCGCGTGCGCATATCCTTGTCTTTCTCGTTGATCCTGACGCGTGGGTTTCGCCCGATATTTATATTAATATCGTTTTGGCGTTCGCCGCGGGAAGCATTATTAGTGACTTCTAAATTTGCATTTGACGCATCAGCACCGGCCGCATTTTCACTCATCTCAGTCGTGCTTTGACTCGGCCGCACATCGAAAGCCCTGGCGGTAGTTTCGAAAACGAAGGTCATTATCCCGGCCGAGACGAGCGGTATCATAAACATGATGCAAAAAGCCGCTATGGATGTTGCAAGAGATCGCCTAACCAGGTCCTTGGAACGCCTTAGCGCGGCACGGCCCTTGAGGTTTTCCATCATTACGACCGGAGCGAGAAGCATCCATACAATGCTCAGCACCAGAAAACCAATCCCGCAGGTTAAAATCCCTATTAGAAACGTGAGAAAAATACTGATGAGTCCAGTGCCGGCGAATGTTTTCCATTTCGAGGCCGCTTCGCGGAGAGCGGGCCTAACGCGAATCGGCCGCAGCGGCATCGCCATGTTCTGCGCCACGAGCCAAGTGATCGTCCCGAGAATCAGATACGCGCAAAAAGCACTGATCACGGTGAGCAGCACCGTATCGGCGGCTATCAATGCGTTCGCCCAGCCGGCGGAGATAAGCTCGCTTGCCCGCAGGAAACTTAAAATTACCGTCCCTAACGTGAACAGCACGGTAGGCAAAAAGAAAAATGTTGCCAGCATGAGAAACTTCGGCATGTGGCTCGTGTAGATTATTCCGGCACGCCGCAGAAGCTCGCCGATTCCCTCGGATCGAGCGCGTAACAGGCTGGAAAATGCTTGAGCCGTTTGCGGCCGGTCGTCCGCACGCTTGGCCAGCGCGGCACCGATCACGCCGCTCAGCTTTTTTCGAACCTTTTTATTCTCTAGCGGCGGCGGCGCCAGTTCGCGATGGGCATGCATCACCTCGGTGAAATCGCCCGTAAACGGCGTCGAGCCGGACAGCATTTGATAAGCAATCACGCCAAGACCGTAAACGTCGGATCGCGCGTCGAGACGTTCGCCGCGGCATTGTTCGGGTGACATGTAAAGCGGCGTGCCGAGCACCGATCCGACACGGGTCAACTCGCTCGCGCCCTGGGCGATTGTCGAGGGAATCGCCCCTGAGTTTGACCGGGCAACAGCGTCGCTTTCGCCGCCGTTTTGTATGTGAAATGGCTCGCCGTCACTTTCTGCATTTTGAGTGCCCCCTGCAGGCTGAACCAAGGTTCGCATCTCGGACTCGGCAACATCGCTTGTCGGCGACAAGGCGCCGGTGGCGGCCTCTAGAGCCATGGTCGGCGAGATGCCGTGAACAGCCGTACCCAGCGGGTTGTCGGCGATCGTCGGCTGCTGCGAAGAAAAAGTAATTGAAGCGCTCGGCGGGGGACCATTAGAACCGACAAGTTCCGCGTTTTGAGTCTCGAGCTTGGCTATGCCGAAGTCGAGAACCTTTACCGTATATCCGCCGCGCTGATTTGGCTCGAGCCAAATGTTATCCGGCTTCAAATCGCGGTGGATTATTCCCTGTTCGTGTGCCGTGTGCACGGCCGAGCAAACCTGATCGAGAATGTCGAGCGTCCACGAAACTGGTAGATTTTTTTCTTCTTCGAGTATCTCGCCCAGCGTACAGCCATCGAGATATTCCATCACAAGATAGGCGACGCGGCCGTCGTCAGTCTCGGCAAACCCGAAATCCGTGACATCGACAACATTCGGGTGCCTTAGCCGCCCGGCCGCCCGGGCTTCGCGACGGAATCGCTCGACAAATTCGGGACGCTGCATAAATTCGGGCGCGATGACCTTTACCGCAACCGGGCGCTCTGTGCCGAGGTGCGTTGCAAGGTAGACCGCACCCATTCCGCCACGCCCAAGCTGGCTCTCGATGCTGTACTTGTGGTCCAGCACTATCCCGACCAGGTTTACCGAATTCATAGTTCACAACCGAGTATGAGGAAGCTTAGCGCATCAGGCGGCCCATGCGATCGGTCGATTCGGGGCCACACATTTCTTGCGCTAGGAAGAAAAAATATTTCGCCCTTCCGTGCCTTTCCTTTTGTCTCGGCTTGCTACGCTTGATGCAAATGCATTATAAAGCATCCGGCAACCTCAACAAACGCCTGTGTCCGTGCGCGACGAACTAACCTTTAGTGGCAGGTTTAACGCCACAAGAACGGAGTCTTTTACTGATCGAAAAAGGCGGTTGTTTCATTTGTGCAACACTCTTTCATTGTGCTAATCTGCTAGAGGAGTAAAGATCGATTCAATTCCGTCGAAAATAAAATATATGGATAAAGGCAAAGCGATCGAATCTGCATTGCTGCAGATCGAGAAAAAATTTGGCAAGGGCTCGATTATGCGGCTGGGCGAGCGGCCGCATGAAGAAATCGGCACGATATCGACCAATTGTTTGAGTTTGGACGCCGCGATCGGCATTGGCGGAATGCCGCGCGGCCGAATAATCGAGATT
>JBHENZ010000130.1:0-4587 GCA_046261815.1 Pyrinomonadaceae bacterium
GAATCGCCGTTCATCCGGATTTTGAGTATTCAGCAATCGAAGTATCCGACACCGAAGTCTTCATCGTCGCGAGCGAACTCGCGCGAAGCTTCGCCGAGACGGCCGGGTTTGCCGAGTACGAAGAAATCGCGCGATTTAAAGGATCAAAACTCGACCGGATGGAGGCCCGCCACGCGTGGCTCGACCGCACATCATTGATAATGAACGGCGAACATGTGACGCTTGGCGAGGCGGATGCTGAGGTTGAGCTCGACGTGCGGTATGAGAATAAAGCGGCCGCCAAGTCCGGGACCGGATGCGTCCACACCGCTCCCGGGCATGGCGCGGACGATTTTCATTTGGCGAAACAGTACGGACTTGAAATATATACACCGGTTGATGCAGCGGGGCGATTTACGAGCGAGGTCGAGCATTTCGCGGGAGAGAATATTTTCGACGCAAATCCCAAGATTATCGAGTATATGCGCGAGTCGGGAGCTCTCGTTTTTTCGGAAAAATATCAGCACAGATATCCACATTGCTGGCGATGCAAAAACCCGGTCGTGTTCAGGGCGACGCCGCAGTGGTTTATCACGATGGATGAAGTCAGGGATATCAGGCCGTCAAAGAGTTTGCGGATCCGGGCACTCGAAGAGATTAAACAGGTAAAATGGCATCCGGCGTGGGGTGAGGATCGGCTGCGGAATATGTTTACGGGGCGGCCGGATTGGTGCGTTTCGAGGCAGCGTTCGTGGGGCGTGCCGATTCCCGTGTTTTACTGTGCCGGCTGCGACGGGGCAGTGGCAGATCCGGCAGTGATCGATCATGTGGCCGATATTTTCGCTAAAGAGACGGCCGATGCGTGGTACGCGCGCAAAGCGAGCGAGTTGCTGCCGGAAAATTTCAAATGCGGCGGCTGCGGCGGGAGGGAGTTTCGCAAGGAGACGGATATTCTGGACGTATGGTTCGATTCGGGTTCAAGCTGCGTGGCTGTGCTCGAAACCAGAGGCGACGTTTTGCGGTTTCCGGCGGATGTGTATCTTGAGGGCGGGGATCAGTATCGAGGTTGGTTTAACTCTTCTTTAAGCTGCGGGATCGCGGCTCATGGCGAAGCGCCGTATAAACAGATCATTACGCACGGTTGGGTGGTGGACGGCGAGGGCAAGAAGCAATCGAAATCGCTCGGAAACGTGACGGCTCCGCAGGAGATCATCGATAAATCGGGTGCTGAGATTTTGCGTCTGTGGGCCGCGGCAGTTGATTATACGGAAGACGTGCGGTGCTCGGACGAAATCTTGTCGCGCGTGGTCGATGCATACCGCAAGATGCGCAACACGCTTAGGTACGCGCTCGGAAATCTGGACGGGTTCGATCCCGAACGCGATGCCGTTTCGGAGAACGAAATGCTCGAGCTCGATCGATGGGCACTGGCGTCGCTTGATGCGGTGTCGGCGAAAGTTTTGGCGGGTTATGAAGCTTACGATTTTCAAGCGGCTTATAACGCGCTTTATAACTTTTGCACAGTGACTCTGTCTGCCCGCTATTTTGACATTATTAAGGATCGGCTTTACATCCGCGCGCCGAAATCGGCGGAAAGGCGTTCGGCCCAAACGACCCTTTATCGGATAGCCGACGAGCTATGCCGACTGCTCGCGCCAATTCTCGTATTTACCTCGGACGAGGCGTGGGAGAATTTGCCGGGGCCGCGTGAGGCGTCGGTTCATGTGGCGGAATTTGCGCACGCGAACGCAGGCTCACAGCCTGCGGCCGTTGAAGACACGCAGGCTGGGAGCCTGCGTTCGCGGTGGGAGCGAATCTTTGCAATTCGCGATGATGTGCTTCGGGCACTGGAAGAAGCGCGTGGCGCGAAGACAATCGGGTCGTCGCTCGAAGCGAAGGTGATTTTGACGACCGAGAAGGACACTACGCTTTTCCTTGCCGATTATTTTCGTGAATTACGATATATATTTATTGTTTCGCAGGTCGAGGTGCAAGAGGGCGACACGGTGAATGTAGAGGTTCAAAAAGCCGACGGGCAGAAATGTGAGCGGTGCTGGAATTACTCGGTACGAGTCGGCGAATTTGAAAAGTATTCGACCGTTTGCGAAAGATGCTCCGAGGCTCTCGGGGAAATAGAAAAAGCGGCCGCGGCGTAGAGATCGCAGAGGTGCGAAGCGAGGTTTCAGACTTCGAGTGATAACGATTCCCAGATTACTTTTGTTGTTTGCGGTGTTCGCGACGTGCGGTTTCGCGATTCGAGCTCAAGTTGTATATACGCCCGAAAAAGGTTCGGATGAAAGGAAAGCGATTCTTGAGGCTCTGCGAAGGCCGGTCGAACGCGATCTCAAGCAAAAAATCGTTTTCGCGGCCGATCATTTTAAGGTGCAGGGAAACTGGGCATACGTAAGCGGTTCGCCTCAAACCTCGGGCGGCCGACGGCCGAACTTGAAGGGCACGGCCTGGGAAGACGCCGAAGATCTGTTCGACGATAATTTTTTCGGACTTTTGCGTAAAACGCGCGGGCGGTGGAGCGTCGTCACGCACGCGCTTGGCTGCACCGACGTTTGCTACTCGCACTGGTGGAAAACGTACCGCGCGCCGAAAAGGATATTTCCGTATATTGAGTAGCAATGGCAAGGGATTTTCAAGCGATTCTCCGATCGCCGGACGCGACCTACGGCGAAGGGCTAAGATTCTTTCGAGGCAAAGGAATGCTCAACAAAGCGTTGCGTAAAATTGCTGCCGATCTCGACCGTCAGAAAATCGATTACGTAGCGGTCGGAGCGATTGCCCTGAACCGCCATGGCTACCGCCGATTTACTGAGGACATCGATTTGCTGATGACCCGTGCAGGCCTCGAACGTTTTCAGGAGAGCCTTGTTGGCCTCGGCTATCGACCGGCGTTCGAGGGAGCTCGCAAAAAATTCAGAACGACGACTGAAAATATACCGGTCGAGATAATAATCACAGGAGAATTTCCGGGCGACGGATTGCCGAAGCCGATCGCGTTTCCCGACCCGGCCGACGTCGCTGTCGTCATTGACGGCGTGAAAACGATAACGCTCGAAAAGCTCGTCGAGCTAAAGCTTGCCTCCGGCATTTCGGCTGCCGACCGTTTGAAGGATTTGGCGGATGTCCAGGAACTGATCAAGATCAGGGAACTGAACGAGGATTTTGCGGAACGCCTGGATCCGTGGGTTAGAGACAAGTATGCCGATCTCTATCGTGCGGTGCGGGACGCTCAGGATCGTGACACGGACTGAACCGCGAGATCAATTTAAGCGTAATAACCTCGACGCGAAAAAACTGTTTAGAGGAGGTTCAGATTATGACGAAACGATTGTTATCATCAGTGCTCGCGATATTTTTGTTTGGTTTAACGGCCTATGCTCAAGGTGCCGAAACCGACGAAGCGCGCATTCCGCTCGAAAACTACATTAAGGCCCATGCGACGGGCGACGCCGCTTTCGCGCGTAAAGCATTTCACACCGAGGGAAACATGGTATGGATGCGCGACGGAAAATACAACAGTGAGACGTTTGACGCATTTATCACCAGGGCATTTACGGGAAAGGCGGCGGGGATGAGGCGAAGCGAAAAGAGGGACGGCGAATCGAGAGCGTTGAGGTTTCGGGAAACGCGGCACGCCCCAAAATCATCCTTGATTATCCGACCGTGAGATTCGTCGATTATATGACGCTGTTAAAAATAAACGGCGAATGGAAAATCGTGAGCAAGGTTTTTCACGCCGAGCCGAAACAGGCGGCGAAATAATTATCGGTGTCGAAAAAGGATTTTGTCTGGAAGCTTGGTTACCTGGCTATTGCGGCGGGCGTTTTTTTGATTGACCAGTCGTCGAAGGCGTGGGCGGCACGCGCCCTTCGCTTTAACGGCGAGATGCCGATAATTTCGGGCTTTTTGAATTTCGCTTACGCGACGAACACCGGCGTCGCATTCTCGATGCTCGATAATCAGGGCGATGCGGGCCGTTGGGGCTTATCGGCGGTGGCAATTATAGCGGGCGTGCTTGTCTTGTTTTTCTTCTGGCGAACACCGAGATCGGACGACCGTATCTTAGGCGCGCTCGCGCTCCTTCTCGCCGGGATCGCCGGCAATGTAACGGACCGGCTGCGACTCGGGTACGTGATCGATTTTATCGACGTGCAATTCGGCGATTGGCATTATCCGACATTTAATGTGGCGGACATGGCGATCTGCGTGGGGGCAGGGTTATTGATTTTGGATATGTTTCTGTCGAAGAAGAGGGCGGAAACACGACCGTTGGGGAGCGTGTCAGCAGATGGCAGATAAACACACTCGCTAACGCTCGTGTTTCTGCCCGTATATGTATCCAGAATTATTCCGCATCGGCGATTTTCCGGTCACGACCTACGGTCTTTTTTTGGCGGTGGGAATGGTCGCGGCGCTGTTTGTGGCGTCGCGGCTGGGGGCGAGGGATGGGCTGCCCCGGGAGCGGATTTACGATCTGGGTTTGTGGACGCTGATCGGCGGGCTTTTGGGGTCGAAGATCCTGATGTTCTTCGTCGAAGACAACATCGAGATCTTCTCGCTCGATTTTTTGCGGTCGGGCGGCGTTTATTACGGCGG
>JBHENZ010000131.1:0-3011 GCA_046261815.1 Pyrinomonadaceae bacterium
CGACGTGGATGAGCTTGCGATGCTTGTGCGTTTTCCTGTCGGGCCCGAGGATGCGGTTTGGAAGGAAGAAAGTACGCCCGCCCGAAAACTTACCGCGGTGGTTAGATTCACCGACCAGAACGCAGCGATCGTAGAATCGAATGCCTCGAAAGGCGATGCGGCGACGCAGCATTCCACCGCAACTGAAAACTGGTTTCCCGGCGAGCTGCTCGCTCAAAGCGAAATGAGCGGCGACGGACGGATCACCGGCACGTCATACCCTGCAACCGAATTCATACAGCCGCCGTTTAGTGATGGCCGAATAACTCGCGTCCCTGGCACCCCCTTTTTCATTCTCGAACTTAACGCTCGGTAACGTCTTTTTCGATACGCTTGAGCTTGCGATAAAGCGTGGAAAGATCGATGTCCAAAATTTCGGCCGCCTTTAGTTTGTCGTAGCCCACGCTTCCCAGTATCTCTTTCACGTAACGACGCTCGATGTCCTCAAGCGTCGGACGTCGGCCGTCGTTGCCTGCGCTTGCTCCTCTGGCCGTATCCCGGATTCGAGAAGGCAAATCGTCGTCGATGCTGATTTTCTCTCCGCTTAGGGTAAACGCATGCTCGATCGTGTTTTCCAACCCACGAATATTGCCCGGCCAATCATAGACAACAAGGCACCGGTTGCCGATTCCGTGAACGATTTCTCCGCCGAATTTAGCGAGCGCATGCACCGGCCGACGAAATGCTTGATCAGCAGCGGCAAGTCATCGCGACGAAAGCACCGCCTCACGGAGGTGGTTCTGACTCAGTTTCCGTGCTAGCATCAATATTGTTCTCCTGTTGTTTCCGCATGCGTTTTTACAAGCTGTTAATTCTCACATTGGCTGTAGTTCTGCCTGCGGGCGGACTGTTCGCACAGCAGACCAACCCGGTCGAACGGCAAATTTCGAATCCGATAACCGACACGCCGAATATAAATCCGGTTTCCGCGGAGCAAAGCATAGCCGCACCCAAGACGCAAAAGAGTGGTTTTGAGTCCGAAGGCGGCGACGGGGAGGTATACGTTTATTCGCAGAACAACACCGCCGAAGGCGAAGAAGGACAGCGTGTCATTGTGCATAGCGGTAACGTCGATGCTCGTCTGGGAATTTACCGTTTGCAGGCCGACAAGATCACGATCATCGAAGCTGAAAATAAAATGATCGCTGAGGGCAACGTGATCTTCGATCAAGGTGACGACCAACGCATTACGGGAGCACGAGCGATTTGGAATTACAAAACCAAACTTGGGTCGTTCGAAGATTCGACCGGCTTCACAAATCAGACCAATGATGGCACGGTGATCTACTTTACAGCCGACAAGGTCGAACGCACAGCCCTCGACGAAGTGGTGGTTACGAAAGGGAAATTCACCGCGTGCGAAGAGGCGGTGCCGAAATGGTCGTTCACCGCGGATGAAGCGAAAATCAAGGCGAACGAGAAGGTGAAGCTAAAACGTCCGAAGTTTCGCGTCAAAGACGTTCCGATCATCGCCTTGCCGTACGCGTCGATTCCGATTGAACGTCAGGACCGAAGCTCCGGTTTTCTGACGCCGACCTTCGGTTATTCGCGTGACAAAGGCTTTCGGCTTTCGACCGCGTATTTTCAGACGCTTGGCCGTTCGGCGGACGTTACGATTCGCGGCGATCTTTATTCATCTCGAGGGTTGGGCTATGGACTCGATTTCCGGACGCGGGCAAATTCGCGGTCGTATCTGAATTTCGGTTTCTACGCCGTGAGCGACCGAGTGCTCGGTGCCAATGAAGACGCAGAGCACCCCGATCAAGGCGGCTCAATCGTTTATGCCGAGGGCGTACATTATTTTCCAAATGGTTTTACCGCGGCGGCCGATGTTCGCTTAACGTCAAACCTCGCTTTTCGCCAGGTGTTTTCCGACGGCATACAGCAAATCATTTCGCCGATCGAGGTGTCGCAGGCGTTCGTGAATAAAAGTTGGGGTAATTACACGTTGAATCTTCTCGCTCGTTCGCAAGTGATTTCTATCCCAAACGTGCGGGTGAAAACGCGAAATTTGCCCAGCGTCAATTTTGAAAAACGGCCGTCGATGCTGTCATTTCTTGAGCCTGTTTATTTTTCATTCAAGACCAGTGTTGAGGGTGTGTCGCGTCGCGAGGAAATCGACAATCGAAATCGCTATTTTCAATTGACCGGCAGTAATCCGGTCGTCACGCCTGTGCTCGGCCAACGCTTAGATATCTATCCACAACTCACGCTCCCGATCCAAACGAAATACTTTAATCTCACGGCCACCGGAGCGATGCGAGTAACCTATTATTCAAATTCGTTCGATGATATGCGCCGGGTCGTCGGACGCGATGTGATCCGAAAATATGGCGAGTTTCAACTCGATTTTCGTCCCGTCGCTCTTGCACGCAATTTCTACGGGAAAGAAGACAAGTTTCGCTTTCGCCACGTAATCGAGCCTTTCGTGACATATCGATTTATCAAGGGCGTCGATAATTTTAACAAGATAATTCGCTTCGATTATCTAGATACGCTAACCGACACCAACGAGATCGAATACGGCATTACTAATCGCATATACACTCGCCGCTACGCCGAAGCCGTCACGCCCGAAGCGCAGTCGAGGTTGTCCGAATCGCGAATTAGTCAGTTATCGGAAGGCGACGCGGCAACTCGTTCAACAACGGGCGAAGAAGCACCGCAGTGTGTGGCGGGTGACGTCGATTGCGAGGCCCGACGTGACAAAACGAATTCCGCAATCCGCAATCCACAATCCGCGGTTCCATCCGTTCAGCCCTACGAAATCTTCACCTTAACGATCCGTGGTAAATACTTTTTTGCCGAGACGTTCGGAGGCGCGCTAACGCCCGGCCGACGCAATCAAATCGAGCCGATTACCGCTCTTTCGTTTTACACTTTCGGCGGCGTTGCGCGTCGTTTCTCACCGCTCAATATCGATGCGACGTACCGCCCGCAGCGAACAATATTCTTCAACACCCGAATGGACG
>JBHENZ010000132.1:0-3677 GCA_046261815.1 Pyrinomonadaceae bacterium
GTATATAATAGAGCTATGGAAAACTTTACAAGCACATTCGGAACACCCGCCGCGAACGCGCTTCCCGCCGAACGCGCTTCATTTATCCGCAAGACTTACCTACTGCTTGCGGCGGCTATTTTGGCGTTTATTGGCGTCGAGGCCTTTTTGTTTGCATCAGGTATCGCGCAGACGATTGCGACCATGATGTTTAGCGGCGGAGCGATCGGCTGGTTGCTCGTTCTGGGGCTATTCATGGGCGTTTCGTTTTTGGCGAATCGGTGGGCGACTTCCGAAACCTCAACGCTGACGCAGTTTCTCGGGCTCGGGATTTTTATCATCGCCGAGGCCGTGATATTCGTGCCGCTGATCTTTCTCTCGACGTATTATTCCGGCGATGCAACCGTGCTTGCGAAAGCCGGGATCGTCACGCTCGGTTTATTTCTCGGGATAACCGCAACGGTATTCCTAACTCGCAGCGACTTCAGTTTCCTAGGACCGATCGTGGCAATCGGCGGTTTTGCCGCTCTCGGCTTTATCATCGCGAGCGCTTTGTTCGGCTTTTCGCTGGGAACCGTTTTCGCGTTCGTGATGGTCGCGTTCGCCGGCACGGCGATTCTCTACGAAACGTCGAACGTGCTGCACCGATTTAACACCAATCAGCACGTCGCGGCCTCACTCACCTTGTTTGCGAGCATCGCGTTGTTGTTTTGGTATATTCTGACCATCTTCAGCTCGCGAGACTAACTAGGTACACACACACTCTTCTTTGCCGTCTGCATTTTTGATCAAGATGCGGACGGCTTTCCCTTAACAAATCTTGTGGCGATTCTTGCGAGCCGCATCGATTCAGATTATTCTTGTTGCGAAAATTAAATTATTTCTCTCCCTTTCATCTGGAGGTTCAAATGGTAAAAAAAGCACTCGCCGTCCGGCTTGTGGCAAAGCACGGTAAAGAAGCCGCGGTTGAAAGCTTTCTCAACAGCGGTCTCGAATTGGTAAAACAGGAACCGCTGACCGTGACCTGGTACGCCGTGAAGTTTGACGACCGAACTTTCGGTATATTCGACGCGTTCGATGCGGACGAAGGCCGCGACGCCCATCTCAACGGCAAGGTCGCCGAAGCACTGATGGCGAATGCTTCCGAGCTCCTCGCCTCGCCGCCCGAGATTTTCAAGGTCGATGTTATCGCGGTGAAATCTTCTGGTTCTAGGACGTCTGCAACAAACGCCCGACGCGATTGATCGACTAGGACTAAAATGATGACAAAATTTATCTGTGTCTTAATACTCCTATGCTCAAGTTTCGTTTCGGCCTTTTCCCAGGCCCCGCCGGCGCCACCGCAAACTCACCTCAAGGTGGGAATGGCGGCGCCGGATTTCACGCTCAACGATACTGAGGGCAGTCCGGTCAAGCTTAGCGACTTTAAGGGCAAGAAGAGTGTAGTGCTCGCCTTTTACGTTCTCGCCTTCACGGGCGGCTGAGCAAAGGAGCTCCAGGCGTATCAGGCTGATATCGCCAAATTCGACGCGACAAACACTCAAATAATCGGCGTAAGCATGGACAGCTTTGCCGCCAACAAGCGCTTTGCACAGGACCTCGGCGTCAAGTTTCCACTCCTCAGCGACTGGAAGCGCAGCGTAACAAAAGATTACGGAATTTATAATGACGCCACTGGCTACGCTACGCGCGCGACATTTGTCGTGGACACCGACGGGCGAATCCAGCACGTCGAGCTCGGCCGCACGGCAATCGATCCGACCGGTGCGTATCAGGTTTGCGATCTATTGCAGAAACGAAAGGCTCGAAAGAACCACTAGGATCTTTTCAGCCTGTGAAACAGGTTGCAAAGTTGTTAGCTACAGGTGGAGCGAAACCTGTAGCGAGCCAAAAGGCGTTTCGAGCGTGTGAAAACACGCGTAACACTCCCGAGCGGTTTGTAACGAATGCCACATACGCTCAATGCGTTCGCGTACCCACGACACAATCCGTTTCGCTGCATGGGTAACTACCATTATGCCCGCGTGTTTCGCACGCTTAGTTGGGCGTCGAGGTCTGCCATTAGCCTCACTCATGAAGTCTTATCTTTTTAAAACGGAACATCGTCGTCCTCCGATTCGAACACGATTCGCTTGCCCGATATTCGCGACGGCTCTCTTTCGCGAAGTCCTGTCGGTTCCAAATCCGCCACAGAAAGGTTTCCGTCGGCGTCTTTCATCAGAACCTCGATTCGTCGCTCGGCTTGTATTAGGCGCTCTCGGCATTCTCGCGTCAGCCTGACGCCGTTTTCAAAAAGCTTCAAGCTTTCTTCCAGAGGCAGATCCCCCACCTCGAGGTTTTTGATGATGGCCTCCAGCTCGTTCATCGATTGTTCGAATGTCTTTTCCATATTTTACGGCGCGGCGAAAACGCTTTCAGCCTCGCGAAGCAAATCACCGAGATTCTGGATGCCGAGACTGTTTCTCGTGCCGTTGCCGCTACCTCTTGCAGCAATCGCCACGATGTCATCGCCGATAGCTCGTGCGATATCGGTGGCAAGTTGCTCGTCACGCACGCCGACAATTCGCCATTTGTCGCCAAATCGTTTCAAGTGAATCTCCGGCGATTGGGCACCTTTGCTGCGGACCATCGCGGTGTCGCCGTCCCGCACAATGTCGAGATAACGATCGGCACCGAGTACCATTGCCTCGAACGGAACATTTTCGAGCCGCGCCGCACGCTGTCGGATCAACCGGCCCAGCTCGCCACGAGCACGGTCTTTCACTGCCGGCAAAAGCGGTGCGGCAATTTCGCCGACTCGGGCAATAACGTTCGCTGGCTGTCCGCGGCCGTAAATCTCTACGGCCTTCGTCGTAATCTGCGGCATAAAATCGTCGACCAGCGCATCGGTGTCAACCAGCGAATCGATCACCGCCTGGTCGCTACGGCGAGCGGCGTCGACCAAAACCGCGAGCGAATATTGCGGCGTCGCCTTCAGGCTGTTCCAATATAAATATAGTCCGGCCAAAACAGCAACGGCCAGAAACATGACACCGCCTACGATGATCAGAAGGATTTTCGAGATTCTTCGCGAACGCACCCGCGGCTCAGCATAACCGAGGCCGATTCCCCCTGTTGCCGTGTCAGTATCGAGAAATTTCATCATTCGCCGCTCGATTCCGCTTCTAAAACTTTTGCC
The DNA here is from genome assembly GCA_046261815.1 of Pyrinomonadaceae bacterium. Classification (GTDB taxonomy): domain Bacteria; phylum Acidobacteriota; class Blastocatellia; order Pyrinomonadales; family Pyrinomonadaceae; genus OLB17. The sequence goes on from JBHENZ010000132.1 coordinate 3,158, forward strand.
TTCAGTGAGCCCTCGGCCAGGCGAATTTTCAAATTATCACCCATACTCACGTCAGAGGCCGAACGTAAGATGCTGCCCTGCTCATTTTGGGTTATCGAAAAACCGCGGTTGAGCACCGCGAGCGGCGAAAGTGCATCGAGCGTGGCTGTGCACAGTTTCAAACTTTTCGCCTTGCGGGCGATCATGTCCGCAGCGGCGGTGCAGTGCCGTTGGCAAAATAAGGCATAACGCGTTCTGCCCGAACCGAGCCTTGCCGAAATTTGCATCGGCGACAAACCGGCCGCAATTGCCGCGAGCCGCTTTTCGCCATTGTTAATTCTGGATTCGGCGCAGTCCTGCAAGCGATCGCGAAGACTTTCAACTGTTCTGACAAGCCCGGCCATCTGGTTCGGAAATTCGGCGAAGACGGGTGAGAACTGGAGTGTCTGAAGCTCGGTTCGTGAATGAAGAATTTTGAAACCAATTATCTGTTCGAGATCGCGCGCGCGGCGCGTCAAATGCGCAAGCACGTCTTCTTCCT
>JBHENZ010000133.1:0-2659 GCA_046261815.1 Pyrinomonadaceae bacterium
CGAGTTTGTCGACGTGCTTGCAACCGACGCTCATTTTCTCGAACGGATCGAGTCTCTATTTTACGGCCGCGATTTCAAATCCGCCGAAGATTCGCATGTGCATCATCACGGTACCAGCGACATTAAATTCGGCCGCGGAGCGGTGCTCACTGTCGATCTAACAAACCGCTGCAACATGATGTGCAATCCGTGCTTTATGGATGCGAATCAGGTCGGTTACGTACACGAGCCGACGTTCGAGGACACAAAAGCTATACTCGACAGAGCCGTGTCGTTCAAACCGCGCCGGCAGATAATAATTCTTTTCTCCGGCGGCGAGCCGACGCTTTCTCCGTATTTCCTGGATGCGGTCGCCTATGCTAAAAAAGTCGGATTTTATCGAATTCTCGCCGCGACAAACGGGATTCGTTACGCCGAGGATATTGAGTTTTGCAAACAGGCGAAGGCGGCCGGGCAGCACGGCGTTTATCTCCAGTTCGACGGCGTGACCGAGGAGAATAACAAGCACCGCGGCGTCGGGAATCTTTACGACGTTAAGCTGAAGGCGATCGAGAATCTTGCGAGTGTAGGCATCAAGGTCACGCTTGTTACCACGATTGTAAATTCGTGGAACAATCACGGCATCGGCGACATCGTCAAATTCGCCGCCGAGAATATCGACAAGGTTCAGACGATTGCCTTTCAGCCGGTCAGTTTTACGGGTCGCGACGAAGATGTATCGGACAAGGATCGTAAAGAACAGCGTTACACCCTTGCCGGTATGACGCACGATTTGAAAAATCAGCTCGATGGACTTCTCGAACCGTTGCGGGACTGGTTTCCTCTATCGAGCTATTCTGCGTTTACATCCGTAATGGATATGCTGCAAGGAGCCGACGCTCCATGGGGCTGGTCGTCGTGCAACTGCCACCCCAACTGCGGCATTTTCACCTTGATGGTCGTCAACAAGAAAACGGGTCTGACAAAATCGCTTTTCGAGTTTTTCAACTACGAGCGGTTTATGAAAGATGTCGGGACGATCACAGACACCGCGCGCGGAAAGAAACTTACAATGGCTCAGCTCGCAATGGCGATCATGCGAAATTACAACGCGGCAAAAGCGCCGGAAGGCTTTCCAATCTCGCAGATTGTTAACCTTTTTAAACCGTCTTCCACGACCTCAAACAGCGACCGTAATGACCGGATGAAAACCGAGAAATCGGACGAAGATGTCTGGCGAGTGCTGTGCGTCGAGGGAATGTGGTTTCAGGACCTTTTCACCTACGATTTTCGCCGTACAGAGATGTGCGTCATTCCCTACGGCACGCAGGAAGGCGAGATTTCGTTTTGCGCCTACAACACCGGCGTCGGCTGGCGGCAGATCATCGAGGAAATGCACAAAACAGCTAGCTTAAGCGAGTGGTATCAAGACCACGGCCGCCACGCCGTTTATGCTAAGGGAAAGGAAGTTCCGGGCATCGCCAAGACGCGTTCACTGAGCCTGCCCGTGATTGCGAAGGTGCTGGAAGACGACATCGACGGGCCATCCGTGACGCCGTATTTGATAGAAGAAAAAGAGACGGTAGGCGTATAGCAGAATGCAGAATGCAGAATCCCAACTGCCAGCAATTTTTTTTCCGACTATCTCGCTAAGAAATCAGTTCTGCAATTATTGACAAGCCTCTTTCTATTTCCACTCCGTTCGGAACGTGGATCCGCAACGCTCGCCTCCCGCGATCGAGCAGCACCTGAAAATCGCCACGCGCTTGGGCTGCTTTCACCACACCAAACGTGTACTTTTGCCCAGGCACGGGTAAATCGGTTTCATCATCCGAGGTTATTTGCAAAAACACTCCTGTATTTGGCCCGCCTTTGTATGCCTGCCCGGTCGAATGCAAAAACCGCGGGCCGTAGCCGAGACACGTCGCGACGGCGTGAGATTCGAGGATTGTTTCGCGGATGGATTGCAGCAGCCTGTGGTTCGTGTCGTTCATCTCAATATATGCGAGCAAGGCAAAATAATCGTTGTCGTGGATGTTGAGAAGGTGGGCTTCGATGAGCGATTCCAACGATTCGGACTCAACCGTATCGCGAAGCTCGGCGGCGTATTCACTGCTTGTAAAGAGCTTGATCCCGTCGTTCTCAAAGAACGGTTTTTCCCGCGGGAGTTCGCCGCTCGATTCGTATTCATCGGTCAGCTTCCGCGCTTCGATTTTTGCGGATTCGACATCGGGTTGATCGAATGGATTGATCTCCATTATCGAACCCGCGACGGCCGTGGCCATCTCCCAACGAAAAAACTCCTGGCCCAGCGTTTCGATTTTGTCGAGCTCGATTCGCACGACCGGCTGACCGGAAATTTCGAGCTCGTGAATTATCGGATCGAGCGTGCTGCTTCCGCTCAGTTTCAGATAAGCGAAAATTCTGTCATCGCCGTACACATCGGTGGGCTGCACGGGTTCGCGGTCGATGGGTATGATCGCCACGCCGTTCTTGCCGGTCGACTCGGCAATCAGCTGCTCGAGCCACGCCCCAAGTGCGTAAATTTCGGGTGAGGTAAAGATTGTCAGTTTATCGCGCCCCACTTTTTGACCCAGGCCCAGAATTGCGCCCAACAGCAGGCCCGGATTTTCGACTGTGTTTTCTTTCCTGCAAGCCTCGACCATCTCAGCTGCATTTC
>JBHENZ010000134.1:0-4732 GCA_046261815.1 Pyrinomonadaceae bacterium
TACCAGTTGCCGTCCGCGGGACGCCAAACGGCGATGTCTGTTTTTCCGTCGCCGTCATAATCGCCGGGAACGGGCCGGTCGCCGTTTTGTCCGAAATTTATGTAGGTAAAGGTTTGCCGGCTGTCGCTGTTTGCGATGTACCAGAAACCGTTTGAAGATCGGAATAAGGCGATGTCCGTTTTGCCGTCGCCGTTGTAGTCGGCCGCGACCGGAATGTCGCCGTTTACGCCGAAGACGCGTCCGGTGAATTCGCCCTTCGTGCGGTAATACCACATACCATCGCTCGGCCTCCACACGCCCGGATCGGTCTTTCCGTCGCCGTCAAAATCGCCCGGGGCGAGAATGTCCGTTCCCACCCCGAATGGAAACGCGGAAAACGTCGGCCCGAAACTTCCCGAAATAAACCATTCACCGGTGCCGGGGCGAAAAATGCTGAGGTCCGTTTTGCCGTCGCCGTCAAAATCGGCGTTTTTATTTTTTGCTATCGCGGGACCGACCACGGGGGCGTCGAGGACGTTCGAGTCGATGTTGAATGTTACGCCGCCCCAGGTTTCGTCGTGCGGGCCGCGCCATTGCTTGATTCGCTGGTGGTCGTTCCAAATGGCGGTCGGGAAATTAGGAAATAATCCGTAAGTCCAGACGGACGCGACATTATCCCAGCGGGCCATCCAGATCACTTCCATTCGGCTGGCCGCCGGGATAAACTGCCAATCTTCTTGTGCATTCTTCGGTGAGCCGTAGGTTCCGGACTTGTAGCCGAGCTCTTTTATGCGGTCGGTCCACCCTTTGAGGAACGCCGTCGTCGCCGTGCGGCAGCCGGATAAATTAGCAGCGGCCTCGTCGTAGCGTTCCATGTCGTAATAAAGAATGCTGCCGGTCGTCAGTCCAACGCCTGCGGCATCGGCGGCGGCGATGTCGGCCTCGCCCCGACCCTGTGATTCGGCGACGGCTGCATCGATACTGTGTTTCGCCACCGATCGAGTCGAGTCGATGCACGGCGATTGATATCCCACGATCGTCGGTATCAATCCCCAACCCATTGACGAGACCTGATCGACCCACTGAGCTGTCAACAGCGGCTGCACACATCCTCGGTTGCGGCCGCTAATGTAGATATTTACGTTGTAAAACGGCGAGACGTTCCACCACGTCTGCATTTGTGCTACGCTCGCCGCGGTGCATTTGTCGAAGCCCTGATTAAGGCTGATCCGCGTCGAGCCGCCCGGGGCGAAGGCAAAATTTAATCGATTCTTGGAGGTTATATTTGCAGCGGCGTCAGCAATGCGACCTGCTTCGCGAATCTGCGGCGGCGTGATGTCGTTTTCTGCCGCGTAGACCCGAGTTTCCTGCTCGCAATCTGTTTTGAAGCCGTGGCATAAGCCTCCAGTGGCCACGCTCCATGTCCCGGAATTCATTTTTTCTGGCTCATCCGTTAATCTTTTGTCGATCGATCGCCTTGCAACGTTCCACGTCGTGCCTAGATCGTGTGAAACGTATTCGACTCGTCCTATAAAATTCGAACTCGTGGGAAGTCGAAAGGAAATCTCAATTCGCCGGTCCGCTACCTCGATGCTCGCCGTTTCACGATCGATTTCACGGAGATCAGGAGGCAATATTTCGACCCTTATTCGCGTCCAGCTACGACCGGCGTCTTCAGTCTGAGCGAGTATAACCTGCCATGTCCCTTCACTCGTCAACAAACAAAAACCTTGCTCCTCGCTGGTGAAATTTACCGCCGCGATCGTCTCGAATAGGCCAAGCTCGATCGGCAGATCCGTCCATGTCCGCCCGCCGTCATCGGTTCGAAACGCTTTCGAGCGCGTATACACGATACCGGCTTTGTCGCTGATCGACTGTATTCCCTTTACGCGTGTGTCGCGGTAATTACCGCTGCGGGATATTCCCTTATTCTCGTTCGCATCGTTCAAGGACTGCGAAGGGAGTTGCGAGCCGGTGGCGGCGAAAAAAAGAAGTACGACAATCGCGGATCCCAAGAGAAGGTGCCTCAACATCAGAAATTAATCTCCAAGGCGATTCAGGAAAATTGATGGAATGCACAAAAAGTATAACCGCAAGCGATGGTTACAACAAGAATAATATTCGCGCAGGCGCTAGAGGGGGGGGACTGAATACAAAATTTCTAACGGCTTAAAAGGTAGTTCTCCAAACCTCAGCCGCCAACCTTCTCAAATTCTTTTTCGCCGTCAGCAGGCAATTTGCAAGCGTGAACGCCGTGCCGCGTCGAAGCCAAAGGTAGAGAATAAGCTGACTCAAGCGACAACTTGGACTGCCGCAGAATTTGGGTTAACGTAAATTGAAAAAGTTTCGCCTGCGTATGGTCCTATCGCTGCTTTTAGTACTTATCGTCACCATTGGTGGGCTTGCGGTTTCTTACCTGATCGATTCGGAGGAGCGTCTTTTGTGGCGCCTGGCGGCCGGAAACGTGATTGGCTCGGCCATTTTTGGCACGGCAACTTTTGTGATTGGTCTCGCGGGCGGACTAACCGTTTCATCCGCAATCTTCGCCCTCGCCTTCACGATGTTGCCGCTAATCTTGTTTCTCGACGCCACTCGCCGTGACCGTCTGCGCCGTGATTGGAAAGGCGCGAAAGATTCCCTTAACAACGCGAATTTCTCAAAGGCCCTGAGCTTTCTTTACTACGCTGCGTTTCTTTTACTGCTTATTCTTTTCTTCGGCAGGGCGATGTACGAAACGGCCGCCGGGATTTTCACGGGCGGCTCGCAAAATTTCGGCGATCTCCCGTTCCATCTCGGCGCAATTTTCAGTTTTAGCGAAGCCAATAATTTTCCGCCGCAGAATCCATCGTTTGCCGGTGCAAAATTTTCGTATCCATTTATCGCCGATCTTTTGACCGCAGCCTATTTGAAACTCGGGGCGGATATTGTCTCGGCAATGTTGGTACAAAACGTTTCCTGGGCGTTTTCGCTTGTCGTCATTCTCGACGCGTTTGTCCGGAAACTGACCGCCGATTATTTAGCCGCAAAGCTCGCGCCACCGCTCCTTTTCTTCAGCGGCGGGCTCGGTTTCCTCTACTTTTTTTCCGATTTCGCCGCGCAGAATCGCGGCTTTATAGATTTCCTCTGGCGTCTTCCCACCGATTACACCATCAGCGAAGCATTTCGCTGGGGCAATCCGCTAATCGTCCTATTTATCACGCAGCGGAGCATTTTGCTCGGAATGCCGATCACGCTCGTCGTGCTCGGCGTGCTTTGGAAAATTTTCAATTCCGACCCTGATCCACACAATGGTGACAGAAGAATTTCATTCGCAACCGTCAGCTTCCAATCAAGCCTGATCGCAGTCGGCCTGCTCGCCGGGCTTCTTGTGCTGATTCACTTACACAGCCTCGCCGTCTTATTCGTGGTCTCGGTCTTTCTGATTCTAATGAATCTTGATCGCGTGCGACTTATCGGTTGGGTCACATTTGGCATTTCAACCGCCGTCATCGCCGTGCCCGAATTGATCTGGACGCTTATGGGCAGCGCTACGGACTCCGGCGAATTCATCGCGTGGCATTTCGGCTGGGACAAGCGTGAGAATAATGTGCTTTGGTTCTGGCTCAAAAATCTTGGAATCTTTATCCCGTTGCTAATTGCCGGTCTTTTTCTGGTCTATCAAAACTCGGACACCGCGGACGCCGAAAAAAGTAAATCAAAAATCACGAGTCGTCACGCGAAGCATCTCTTGCTGTTCTACATTCCTTTCGCGTTTCTTTTCGTGCTCTGCAACGCGGCCAAACTTGCCCCGTGGGAATGGGACAACATTAAGGTGCTGATATATTGGTTTGTAGGTTCCATCCCATTCGTCGCGCTTCTATTATCGTGGCTTTGGCGGCAAAAATTTTGGATGCGGGCGGGCGCGATTTTTTGCTTGGTTGTTTTGACTTTGTCGGGAGTTCTCGACGTGTGGCGGACCGTTTCCGGGCAGATCAATAACAAAATATTCGACCGCGATGCCATACGGCTTGCGGAACGCCTTCGGTCGCAGATTTCGAAAGATGCGCTGTTTCTCAATGCCGCCACATTCAATTCGGCAATTGTGCTTACCGGTCGCCCATCTTTGATGCGATATCCAGGACATCTCGGGTCGCACGGCATCGACTACGCCGAGCGCGAACGCGACGTGCAGCTAATCTACGCCGGTCGGCCCGATGCCGAACAATTGATGGCAAAATACAATATATCGTATGTGCTAATGTCGCCCGAAGAGCGTCGGCTTGGCGGCAACGAGAACTATTTTCGAAAGTTTCCGGTTGTCGCCGAATCGGGCGATTACCGTGTGTTCAAAGTTAGATGAACGAAGAAAAAGAAAACTCGACTGCGGAAGATTCAGCACGTTTCGACACCGTATGGCTTGCAAGCTGCGTCCTCGTCACACTGCTGGCGACCGCTTTGCGATTCGCCCTGCTCGCTCTAAGACCATTGCATCACGACGAAGGCGTGAACGGATGGTTTCTCACCAATCTTTTTCGCGACGGCACATATAAATACGATCCGTCCAATTACCACGGCCCGACGCTGTACTACATCTCTCTTGCGTTTGTCGAGGCATTCGGCCTCAATACCTGGGCGATTCGATCGAGCGTGGCGGTGTGGGGTGTTGCCACGGTCGTCCTCGCTTTTTTCCTGCGGCGCTATATAGGCAAATTAGGCGCGCTTATTGCGGCGTTGTTCATCGCTCTTTCGCCGGGGATGGGTTTTATCTCACGTT
>JBHENZ010000135.1:0-4300 GCA_046261815.1 Pyrinomonadaceae bacterium
ATCGGGCGAGGTCATCATCGCTTCGCGCCCGCTCTCACGGACTGCCTTGCAAATACGCTCGTCGTCCGTTGCAACGATCACACGCGAAACGAGTTTTGCCCTCTCGGCCCGTTCGACGGTATGCAAAATCAGCGGCTTGCCGGCGATAGGCAGCAGCATCTTTCCCGGAAGGCGGACAGACTGATACCTCGCGGGAATAATAGCTACAACATTTTGTCGGGGATTTTCACCGTGTTGCTCCACGGGATTTTAGATTATCTGCGTTTTGGGAAAATAGCAAGAAACAAAATACGCTTTGCGGATGCGACCGCGTAATTTAAACTTGAGCGGATGGAAAACTCCGAATTTATCGAATCGGCAGAAAATTCGCATCTGAAAACCGCAAAGGAAGTTGATCAAATTCCCTCTTCGCCGGACAGTCCACCGTGGAATTCGTTTATCGCACTTGTAGTCTGGATCGTAAGCGTTTTAGCGATCTTTATTTTTCCGTTGGTTTTCGTCGTTCCCTATCTGCTATACAGCAGGATAAACCTCGCCGATCAGGAACAATTAGTCCGGTTTGTTAAGACGGATACCGCCGCCGTGCTTTTGCAGATTCTCGCAATAATTCCCGCCCATATCGTCACGCTCGTTTTTGCCTACATGGTCGTGACGCACGCTAGAAAATTCGATTTTCGGGAAACACTAGGTTGGCGCGGCGGCGGAGTGTTGTGGTGGCACTACGCTGCCATCCTTATCGGCTTTTTCGCACTTGCGTTTACGGTTATCCACTACTTTCCGGAAAAAGACAATGAGCTGCTCCAAATACTTCGCAGCTCGCGGGCGGCCGTCTTCGCCGTGGCTTTTATGGCGACCTTCACAGCTCCAATCGTCGAAGAGGTAATTTACCGCGGCGTTTTATACTCGGCATTTCAGCGAACGGCTGGAAAAATAGCGGCGATTGCGGCAGTTACTATCCTTTTCGCCATGATTCACGTGCCGCAATACTACCCCAGCCTCTCGACGATCTTTCTTCTCACCCTGCTCAGCCTGATTCTCACAACGCTTCGCGCCGCGACCGGAAATTTGCTGCCGTGCATAATTCTGCACACTATTTTCAACGCCATTCAATCGCTGCTGCTGATTCTAGGGCCATATTTGCCCGGCGAAGAGCCAAAGGTGGCGGACCCGGCAATACTTCTTCAATTGTTAAAATGAAAGAGGCTGTTTGATAAGCCTTTTGACACCTGCGGCTATGCCCGGGAAACAAAAAAGGCCGCTTTTTGGGGCAGCCTCTTTCAAAACACAGTGTTGAACGGATCACGGTCGCCGACCCGGTCGAGCACCCATGTCCCCGCTTGACGGTGGCGGAATGTATACCGGCTGTTCCGACATCCTGGCCGGTGCGGGCGTATAACCGCCATCGGTGTCCGTCTGAACCGGCTTGCGACCGGTAAAGCCGTCGGAATTTTGCATCCTTACGAATGGCGGCACGGCACGAGGTTCGGCTGCGGCCGATCCGGCGGCCGCTGCGTCGGCTCCTCGTCTTGCTCCCATGTAAGGGGCATTCGGCGTGGTCGGTGTGGGCGGATAGTAAACAGCCGGCGGCAAATTATACCAGCCAATGTATCGGCCAAAGCCGTAACCATACGGCGAGCTCCAGCCATATCCAAACGGAAGAAAACAATAGCCGTCGAACGAGGGATTGTAAGCCCAAACTCCGAACGAATTGTACATGTTCCACTGTCGGCCGAGGAACGAATGCATTAGGGACGTGCGCAGCTGACGCCTTTCGAGTTGAGCGATAGATTTCGCCAACTCTTTCGAACGGGCCCGGCTCCATGTTTCCAAATCGTCGCGGTCATCGCGATCGAATTTGGCCACCGCCACATTATTGCCATTCGCCGTTGCCGTCCGACCGCCCGTGACGATCGCGTCAGCATCGTCGCCGATTTGCGCACGGCCTTTCCATACCTCGATTCGAGGCGTTTGCCCCGGGAAAACGTCAATTCTATAAACGCCGGTTCTGACAAGCATGTAATCGGTACCTGGAACTTTGACCCTTACTCTAAAGTCGTCGTCCGCGTACACCTCAAAAATCACGCTGCCTCGGTCGACCACAATTTCGAGGCTATCGAGCGAAGTCGATCTGAACTCGAACGCGGAGTTGCCGCCAAGTCTTCCATACGAACCGGGGTTAAGCAGAATTTCGGCCTTCCCGTCTTCGGCGGTCGACACGCGATCACCGACACCGAGCGTGTCGCCCTTAAACAGACGGCCGCCGCGGCCCTGTTTCCTAGCGACGGCGACAGTGCCCTCGACCAGATTCACTCCACCGGCCTTTGCGGAAATCACGTATTTATCGCCTGCGATTGACGAGAGCGTCCGATCCTGGGCGTTCACAGCTGCGGAGGTCAAGACAAGCAGCACGATTGCGGCAAAGTGAAGGGTTTTCATATTCGTTCGGTCTCCTTGGATAGGTAATAGTTGAATACTATGCCTTTCATTCGAAATTTACAAGGAGTTTCGCGTTTGCCGGAAAGTTTCCGCAATACAGGCTGAAGAAATTAGCGAACAACTTTTCCGCGCGGGGCGTAATCATAAGGTCGACCGCTCCCACGGTCATTCAAAATTATGGCGACTTTCAAGGATCCCGCATCGTGTTTTGCACCGCTTGAGGTGATAGATCGATTGCTGGAGATCCGCGCCGAACTCGGCTTTGCCGAAACGCTTTATCTCGACCGGACCCAGGAATTGACTGATTTTCTCGACTCGTTCGGATTCGACATCTACGCTTTTTCCACGAAGAACGACAAGATCGACTACGGAAATTACCGAACGCCCGTTGTGCCCGGAGGCTCAGCTCTTCACAGCTCGATGCAGGCTCATTAACCGGCGACCGGCGAATCAAGGTTTTGAAGAATTCACACAACTAAGGAATGCGCAAAAGGTAAAAGTGCGGTGGACGCGGACGAAAGCCCAGATCAATTTAAAGGAGCCAAAGCGGCTCCTTATTTTTTGTCTCTAATTATAGTGCTTTTACGATAAAAAGCGTTCCATCGTCGTCGAGAAATTTTCGCTCGGTAAAGTCGGCGACGCCTTTGCGAATGTGGTCGATCAGCATTTTCGCCGGCAGATCGATGCCTGAAAGCACGCGCTCGGCAAATCGATCACAGCCGTATTCCTCGCCGTCGCCGTTAGCTGCTTCTGTGATCCCGTCGGTATATATAACCATTACCTGCCCGGGCTCGAAGCGAATAAAATGCTGATGATAATGCGTGTCATTGAACATCCCGAGCGGCGTATCGCCGTACTCGACAAAGCGATACTCGCCGTCTGGCTTTATGAGCAGCGGCGGGTTATGACCCGCGTTCGAGTAAACAAATGTTTTGTTGGTCGTGTCCAGAATTCCGTAAATCGCCGTGATAAATTGGTGGTCGTCGACAGAATCCCATAAAAGGTTTCCGACTTTTGAAAGTGCAATATGCGGCGCGTAGCCAACCTGCACGCCGGCTCTCAAACTAGCTCTCAAAAATGCCATCAACAACGCCGCCGGAATTCCTTTTCCCACGGCGTCGGCGACGACGATTCCGATTTGGTCCTCGAAGATGTTGACCCAGTCGTAGTAATCGCCTGACACTTCTTCGGTAGGAAAAATGTAACCGCTGATATCGAAATTCGCTAAGTCCGGATCCTTTTCCGGTAAAAGCTCGAGCTGCACGTGCCTCGCGATTTCCAGCTGCGCCTGGAGGCGTTTCTGCTCGACTAGTTGCTCGTGCAGCCTGACTTTCTCGATGATTATCGCGACCTGGGAGGCGAGCATTTGAAGGATCGACAGATCCTCGGCGTCGTATGCATTCAGGCTGTCGCTTTCAAGATCGAAGACGCCTACCACCTTATCGTTAGAGACGATCGGTGCGGCCATCTCGGATCGCGTCGGTTTTCGTGCGGCAAAATATCGAGGATCTTTACTAACATCGGGAGCAATTATCGGCTTTCCGTTTTGTGCGACGCTGCCGAGCAAGCCCTCGCCGAGTTTCAAACGCGGTTCGATCAGCTCGAAGCTTAAGTCGTAGCCCCTGATAACCTTCGATTTAAAAATATACGGACTTTCCTGCGTCGGAGATTGCTCGATGATGTAAATGCCGGCCGCGTCGTAAGGCAGCAGGGATCCGAGCGTATCCATCACCAGATTGAGCACTTCTTCCAGATCGAGCGAGCGGCTGATTCGCTGCGTAATATCGAGCAGCATTCTCAACTTGTCGACTGTCGAGAGGTCGGGATCGGGCGTCGATTTCCCGGATGGCGAATGCTTTATTGG
>JBHENZ010000136.1:0-4356 GCA_046261815.1 Pyrinomonadaceae bacterium
CGCCCGCCTGCACTAGCTGTACCCCGGTCGTACCGGCCTCGACATTCACGTTCAATCCGGGATCGTCGAACGTGACCGACTACTCCGGCCAGGACACCGTACCGGGATCCACGGACATCATTCCGCCTATCGGGGTCTCTAATGATTTAAACCTGAGCGACGTAGCGGACTCGGTAGATGGCCTTCCGCCACATCCTTTTAACGGAAACGTGACCGGTGTTCCCTCAAATATTTTGGTGGACACGCCGGATTGGCTGGCGACGCCGCATAATCTGGATAATGAAATAAAAGCGTTTTTTGGCGTCGCTGCTCCCATCGGAAGATATTTTCCGTCAGGTACAGCGCCTTCCACGTTTGGAAATTTTACGACGGGACAGGGAATCACGTTTGTTGACGGTGATGTCGAGTTCACAGGGAATGGAGGCGGGATCCTTATTGTGACCGGCAAACTAACCCTGAAAGGTGATTTCAATTTCAAGGGACTTATCATTGTTACGGGCCATGAGGGTGTAGACCGCAGAGGTGGCGGGCATGGCGAAATCCTTGGCAACATGGTAGTTGCGCCGTATCAGAACAACAAAATCATAGATCAGATTGGTCCACCACAGCTTGGTTTGAACCCCCCTCTTCTTTCAACGTTTCTCGCTCCGAAGTACGACCTTTCGGGCGGTGGCAACTCGACGATAGCCTATAATTCAAGCGCGGTGAACAGTGGGTTGCTTGCTGTAAGTAATTTTGTGCTGGGCGTGGTTGAGAAATAAGTTCCCGCTTAGAAAATAAAATTGGCTGCGAGGCTTTTCGGGCTTCGTAGCCATTTTTGTTTTCGAGGCTTGTTGCGGTCGACTAATCGGGTCGATTTGCGACGGCAAGTTCTAGAAAGTTCTCGAACAGGATGCGGCCGTCGCGGGATTGGTTCGGGTGTTCCCAGCGGGTCGGATTTTTTGACCAGTCTTCGAAAGATTTTTCGAGGTGAAACTGGACCGAGTAGATCATCTGGCCGTCGGAGTGTTTGACCATCATTTGGTTTTTGCAAAGGTACGATGTGGCGAGAAGCTTAAAGCCTTCGGGAACGCCTTCGACCTGCACGCCGTGGTTTTGCCAGACGCGAAGGATATTGTCCTCCACTGTGTAATCCTGCCAAATGCCGCGGACAGCGTCGTCAATGCCTTCAAAAATCGCGTCGGTTTTATCGACGATCTTGATGAAGCGATATTGATACTCGAGGAGCCGGTCGGTGCGTTTCGCCGGGAGATCGAGATTGTCGAGGGTTTTCAACGGCGCGCCGAAAGACATCGCTACGAGCTGATGCGACCCGCAGATCGCCAGCACGGGAATCTGTGTCTCCGCGATAAACGAGCGGAACTTTTCCAGATGCCGTGGGTTGTAATAATCGAAATCGCTGTAGGTGCCGCTCATCACGATCGCGTCGGGTTTAAATGCCTTGGCGGCTTCGTCCGTTTCGGAAAGATGGACGGTTAGCGTCTTCGGATTTCGGACAAGGCGTTTTACATTCTCGGCGATGTTATTGCACGCAAGCCCTGAGACCCTGTTTTCGAAACGCAGCTTGGCCTCGAGGCTGCCAATCCATTCGGTCAATGCGAGCGGCGAAAGGTCGGATTCGTATCGAAGCAAATTGTTGACGATAAGCACGCGCGCGTGCGCGATCCGCTTTTCAATCGGTTCGTAGAGACAGAACGTCTGCCGGTTGTAGGGAAAGGGCAGCTGCTCAGATATATTCCGTTTTTCGGCCGCATCGAACATTGGGCTAAACAATACAATAAAAATTCAGAAAATCGTAAGCTGCACGACTCCCTGAATTAAGATGATTATATCAGTTTTTCGTTTGTCCGGTCGATTGCTTGAACTCGGGCATCTTCTCGCCGGCACCAATCGACTCGATTTCTTGCCTGATTTTCCGCAGGAGTAAACGTTTGAATCGGCTTTTGGACGCGGCGGATTGGCCGTTTGATTCGACATCGAGAATCAGAAGAAGCCGTTGCCAGGCGGTTTCGAGCTCGTCGGCAAGCGGCGAGATTTTGGTGATGTCGTACGGCACGGCGATCTCGGCGCAGCCGAGACGGGCAAAAACGAGAAGGTAACGCGCGGTGGCGAGATCAGGGCATGTAAGGCGGCTTTTGGCCACTTTTAGCTCGATCCCGAGCAAGGTGTGCATTATTTCAGCATTACCAACGCGTGCAGCCGCGGGAATCTGGACGGCTCGTGTTCGTGCTGACCGGATTTTGTTTTTGTAGATGTCCGGAATCCAGAAATCGGAGAGCTTTTCGCGAACTAATTCGATTTTTGTCATCGAATGGTGTTGAGCGTAATACCGAATTGAACATTTAGCCCTTACTGATGTGCGGGCTTGCGGTATTGAATCGTTTGCGATTTATCGCGCCGCCTTGACGGTCGCGGGTCGGCTAGAGAAACGCTCGATCACGCCGCCGGCGAAAATGCCTAAGTACAATACGCCGGCCGCTGTGATTACGAGTGCGGCGGCAAGTGCGGCCGGTATTCGCGGCTGTGTCCAGTCGGCCGTCCGCTCGCGGAAGAACATTACGACGATAAGCCGCAGATAGTAGTAGGCCGACACAGCGGTGTTCACGACGGCGGCGACGACGAGAATCGTAAGCAGCGAACTCCCGGCATTAAGTGCGGGCCGGAAAACGAGAACCTTGCCCATAAAACCGGCCGTCAGGGGCAGGCCCAGCAAACTCAACATAAACAAAGCAAGCGTAAACGAGAGTACCGGAGACCGGAATCCGATGCCGTTGTAATCTTCGAAATCGGTCCGACGGTCGTTTTTCTCGCCGAGCAAGGCGACGATGGCGAAAGCGCCGAGATTCGTCACGGCGTAAGTCAACATATAAAACGCGACCGACGCGATCGCGGCATCTCGGTCTACGTCAGATCTTGCAGCACCGGCTCCGATAAAGCCGACCATCGCGTAACCCGCATGGGCGATCGACGAATAAGCGAGCATCCTTTTGACGTTGTCCTGCATGATGGCGGCGACGTTGCCGACGGTCATCGTAAGGATAGCCATCACCGTTAGAGCCGTCATCCACGATTCGTGCAGATAAACTGTGGCGGGAACGCCGGCGATAAGGGGAAAGCCGAGCACGAAGATCCGGATAAACGAAGCGAATGCGGCCGCCTTTGGCCCGGTGGCCATAAATGCCGTGATTGGCGTAGGGGCACCTTCGTAGACATCGGGTGTCCAAATGTGGAAGGGAACGGTGGCAACCTTAAAACCGTAGCCGACGACCATCATTCCTCCGCCGATAAGAAGAAGAGCAGGGAAATTCGGGTTAACGAGTTTTTCAGCGATTTCGGAAATCACGGTTGTGCCAGTCGCGCCGTAGATCAACGCCATTCCGTAAAGCAAAAATGCCGAGGCGAACGAGCCGAGGATAAAATATTTCATCGCCGATTCGTTCGATTTGAGGTCGCCGCGACGAAGGCCCGCCATCACGTAGGTTGAGATCGAAAGAGTTTCGAGGCCGAGGAACAGCACAACAAGGTCGTTGCCCGCGGCCATCAGCATCATCCCGAAAGTGCCAAATAGAAGCAGCGCGTGATATTCTCCGACGGGGACGTTTTCACGCTCGACCCAGACGGTCGAGACGAGAATCGTCAAAGCGGAAACAAGCAAAAAGACGACCGAAAACGAAAGCCGCAGATTGTCATGGGCGATCATGCCGTTCCACGATGTGGAGGAGAATCCGGTGTTCCACATCGTGGCAAGCAGCACACCTGAGATTACGAGTCCGGCAATCGCGATCAAGCCTGAGACAATTCGCTGGCGTGGGAAAAAACTATCGTAAAGCATCACGATGATCCCGGCAGCCGCGACTACGAGCTCGGGCAGAATGATCGCTATGTTTGCGTCTGGCGTAACTAATTCCATAAAGACAAATCTCTTTTACTCGTTCGGGGCCGCGATATCCGCACCTTGCGCTTGTTGGATAGCACCGCCGGCTTGGCGGACGACACGCTCTTGAATCGCGACTACCGCGTCGCGCGATCGGTCCAGAAACGGCCGCGGGTAAACACCCATAAAGACCATTAGAAATACGAGCGGGGCGATCAGCCCAATCTCACGCCATGACAAATCGGCAAGCCCGCGGTTTTTATCATTCGTCACCTTGCCGAAAAATACGCGTTGGATCATCCAGAGGAGGTAAACGGCCGCAAAAATGACACCCGTGCCCGCAAGCATCGTGGCGATGTAATTCCAATTTGCGGAAGGCGTGATCGCGAGAATCTGCGATTTCCACATTCCGATCATGATCAAAAATTCGCCAACGAAGCCGTTTAGGAAGGGAAGGCCGACCGATGACATCGCGGTGATGA
>JBHENZ010000137.1:0-3719 GCA_046261815.1 Pyrinomonadaceae bacterium
GAACAATCCTGAGCCTCTGCCGACACACGGTCCGCTCCGACGCCTTGACCGGTAAAATTGACGTGTTGAAAATTTCGGGCCGCTTCTGTAAACCCAAGGCGATAGGTTTCATCATGAAACCAATTGTTGATGTAAAAGAGATTGGTGATCGACGCCCGCTGGTAATCGATCATCGCGTGCGGTTGAACGATCTCATCGCACACTCCAGGTGTCAGGTCGCCGGGAAGGCGTGTTACAGGTTCTTCCGGCGGAGTCGGAGAATCTCCCGTATTAGTATTAGGATCAAGCGGCACAAACGGAAAACTAAATGTGCGGGCGCTGCCTATCGCTCGCCCATTAACAGCATCGACGCCGCCTATGGGATCGCGATCCAGGCCCGCTTCGACATTATTGCCATTCGTGTCATTGTCGCCGTCCGTCATCCAACCGAGACTATTGAATGTGTATGGGGCCTCGTTGCCGATCCTTGTGACGGAACTTCGCGCGATCGCTGCGCCTTGCTGTCCATTCGGTGAGGTCGGTCCTGGCGAAAAAGGAAAAGGGCTGTGAGCGACGTTGGTCATCGCGTTTCCGTTTGCATAGATATTGTAAGTCGCCGATTGCGTTTGATCCTCGGTAATGTTTTTGCGCCAGAGTAAGGTTCCGTTTTGGGAATCCACAATGACATAGTAGGCATTGATTGGCTGCCATATCAGCACTCGCCACGCCGGAACGGCAACACCCGGTTCGGTCGGAAAATACATTTTTTCGGCCGTTGTTGCGAAATCGCCGCTGCCGAATACCGCTCTCAGATCGGTCGAAGCCGTAATATTTTTTGCAAGACTGAGTTTTGAACCGTCGCGGTTAATAAAACCGGCAGCGGCATTGACGGCATTGAGCGGATCGCCAAAATCCTCCGAAAGTGATGCATATTCCAAGCCGGGAGCAAAATTATTGATGACGCGGATCATCTCACCGGCCCTTGTAAAACCCGCCTTTACCTCGCCGCGGAAAACCGGAACGCCGCGAATCTCCTGGTTTAATTCAACAAATGAAAGGTTGCCGTCGGGATTTGTGTAATCCGCAGCCACCTTAAGGTCGTTTATTTGCTCTCGGGAAGCCCCGATAAGCTCGGTATTTCGGTTAAGAAAATCTTTTAGAATATCAGAACGCTTGACGCTCGAAGGGCGCGTTAAAAACGCCCTTCCCCGCATGACATCCGGAGCGATCGTCTCCGGAATCCTGATGTCGCCGTTGTATTCGACCTTCAATGTCGGCACACGCTGTTTCAGTGACTGCTCGCCGCGAACCATTACATTTCTCAGATCGGCGATCTCCGAAGCATCTCTTCCGAATCCGGTGCGAAAACCAGCAAGCTTATCGATAGCGGTTTTGTCTGTGCGGATGTCATAGTTTGGCAGTCCGTCTTTGTGGCTCTCGGTTCGCTGAAACAAGTCCTTTGCAGCCTCGGAACGCATCTGAAACGGCAGAACGAAAATAGCTGTGATGATCGCTAAAACGATGAGAGCGAATAGAACGCTGCGGCGCGATCCCGACTCAAAACGACTGGTCATTAAATACATCCTCTAAAACACAAAGATCCGAACCCGCTTCGAAATATATTTGCAAAAACATTAAGATGATAGTTTCGCGGCCAGCGAAGCTCGAAATTGTAATTGTATTAAAATGAGCGGTGAAAAGCCAGAAATAAAAGGTGACGACGGACTCGAGCAAGTCTTTGGGATCGGCGGCCTCGTGTCGCAATTTCATGCGCATTACGAGTATCGCGAAGGCCAGGTCAAAATGGCCGAGGCGATTGCCCGGACATTCGGTGAAAAGAAACATCTCATCGTCGAGGCCGGCACCGGCACCGGCAAAACGCTTGCCTATCTGATACCGGCCATCGCCGAATCCATAAAAAAGAAAAAGCGCATCATCATCTCGACAGGCACCAAGAACTTGCAGGAGCAGCTGATGGAAAAGGACATCCCGTTCCTGCAAAAGATAATGCCGAAAAAGTTCTCGGCAGCATATATGAAAGGCCGATCAAACTATGCGTGTATTTACCGGCTTCATAAATCTGATGACCAGCCGATCCTCGACGGCATGAACGAGATCGATCATTTCCGGGAAGTGCGCGAATGGGCCCGCGAGACAAAGACCGGCGACCGTGAAGAGCTTACAAATCTCCCCGAAAATCTCTCATTCTGGAATCGTGTAAATGCTAAATCCGAGATCTGCATCGGCCAGAAATGTCCCGATTTTGAGCCGTGTTTTATCACGCGTATGCGCGTTCGGGCGGAAGATGCCGACATCGTGATCGTGAATCATCATCTGTTCTTTGCCGATCTCAATGTTCGCGGCAACAACTTCGGCAAGGTCATTCCAGATTACGGCGCGGTGATTTTTGACGAAGCGCACCTGATCGAAGACATCGCCGCCGATTATTTTGGCTTTCAGGTGTCGAATTTCCGCATCGACGAGCTTGTCCGTGACGCCGGAGAGCTGCCAATCAGCGATGCGGTCGCCACCGCCGGAATCATGAAATCGTCCGCCCGCATCGTCGGTTTTTCGGAGCAGTTCTGGGCTAGATTTTCGCAGGCTCGCGGACAGGAAGGCCGTTTCCCGCTCCTTGCCGACGCGTTTGCAAATCGTGGCAGCGATGGCGAAGAGCATCCAACTGCTCTCGGCGAGTCTTATCATGCACTCGACAACGCGTTGACGCGGCTGGAAACTGAGGTCGATATTTACTCGGATAAAATGCCTGAGGCCGAGAGCGTCGTCCGCCGCATTCGCCAAACGAAATTCGACCTCGGTTTTATTGTCAAACAGGCCGACCGAAATTTCGTTTACTGGCTCGAACGCCGTGGCCGCGGCGTCTTTTTGCAGGCCTCGCCGGTCGACGTTTCGGAGCTTCTTCAGGAAAAGCTCTTCAACAAGGTCGAGACATGCATTTTGACCTCGGCTACGCTTTCGGCGAACGGCAGTTTCAATTTTATCCGCGACCGCCTCGGTTTGACGGCGGGTAAAACAACTTCGCTTGTCGCTCCGTCGTCCTTCGATTACGAAAAACAGGCGATCATTTATCTGCCAAATGCAATGCCCGACCCGCGTTCGCCCGAATTCTCGCAAACAGCAGCAACCGAGATCGTACGAATTTTGCAGGTGACAAAAGGGCACGCATTTGTTCTCTGTACAAGCAATGCCTCGATGGCCGCGCTCTATGAACTTGTCTCGTCCCGCATCGGCTATCCGTGCTTTTTGCAGGGATCGATGTCGAAAACCGGCCTGCTTGAAAAATTTCGAGAAACGCCGAACGCCGTCCTATTCGCCACAACCTCGTTTTGGCAGGGCGTCGATGTTCGTGGTGAACAGCTTTCGTGCGTCATCATCGATAAGCTCCCATTCGCCGTCCCGACCGATCCGATCGTGCAGGCGCGCAGTAAATTCATTGACGAGAATGGCGGCCGTTCGTTCTTCGACTACACCGTGCCGCAGGCGGTCATCTCGCTAAAACAAGGTGTCGGCCGCCTCATCCGAAGCACGACCGACCGCGGCGTCATCGCGATACTCGATCCGCGCCTCCGCACAAAGTCCTACGGCCGCGATTTTTTGAATTCGTTGCCTCGGATGCGGATAACGAGCGATTTGGCCGACGTGGACGCGATATTTCGGCAACCCGCCGCAGGTGCGGTATAATTTCCCAATAGGTTATGTCCTCATTTTACGAAGTAATGATC
>JBHENZ010000138.1:0-4176 GCA_046261815.1 Pyrinomonadaceae bacterium
GTCCGTTGGTCGATGCCCTTCGAGAAAATTTTTCGAATTATCGCCTCGTCGTCTCTACCACCACACGAACAGGCCAGACACTTTCGAAAGAAATCTTTCGCGAAACCGCCGACGCGATCATCTATTTTCCTTTCGATTTCAGATTCAGCGTTCGCCGGGCGCTCAGCAATTTCAAACCCTCAATCGTCCTGCTGATGGAGACCGAAATCTGGCCGCGTTTCATTCGCGAAGCAAAACGCTCCGGTGCAAAAGTCGCGGTCGTTAACGGCCGCCTTTCCGAAAGATCGTTTAACCGTTACTCTGCACTCCGAGCGTTTTTGAAGCCCGTGCTCGCGGACATCGATCTAGCATTAATGCAAGGCGAGCACGACGCCGGACGGATTCGCCAACTCGGGATCGATGCGCGAAAAATTTTCGTGACCGGTAATTTGAAATTTGAACAAAAGCCCGCGGCAGTCGATGCCGAGTTGACCGCAGCTTTCCGGCACCGTTTCGCGTTCGATAAGGCAGAGCCTTTGATCATAGCCGCGAGCACCCACGAGCGCGAGGAAAAATACATCCTCGAATCTTTAGAAGGTGAACTCGGCAATTCCTGCCGGCTAATGATCGCCCCTCGACACCCGGAACGCTTTGATGAGGTCGCCCAGCTGCTTTGCAAATTTCCGTACACGTGGGTGCGCCGGTCCGATCCCGCAACGATTAACGACCGAGAAACCGACGTGATTTTGCTCGACAGCATCGGGGAGCTCCGGTCAGCTTTACCGCTCGCCGAAATTGTATTCGTCGGCGGTAGCCTCATACCCCACGGCGGGCAAAACGTTATCGAACCGGCGGTCGAGGGGAAGGCTATCGTAACTGGGCCATACACCGCGAATTTCGACGCGGTCGTGAAAGAATTTCTGGAAAACGATGCAATACGGCAAACTTCGGCAATGCCGCAAGATTTTCAAATTTCGGAACGTCTTTACGCACAATTTGTTGAGCTGCTCGATAGCGAGGAGAAGCGTTCCCTACTTGGAAGAAATGCCGCTGAGGTTGTGAACCGAGCAAACCGCGATGCGGTATCGAAGTCGATTGAGCTATTACACGCTCTAAAGACTTGAAGGATTAACGGTAGGGGTAACGTGTATTTGATGTCCAATAAGGGCGTTTTGCCCGCCGATTGATGATATTATTTAATTGAAAGACGTCAGTTTCTGGCGAAACCCTTGGTGAAAGTCGTTCATCCAATTCACGTATGAAGAGCACACTGCTTTTTTCAATTGTTCTATTATTGTTGTGCCTGCTTTCCGACGGCGTCAACGCGCAAAGCGCGTCGGCGGCGCAGGCTTTGACAGGTAAGGACCCGATTATCATTATTCCCGGCCTTACGGGTTCGGAGCTCGTAAACAGTCGAACGGGCGAAGAAGTGTGGTTCAGGGCCCGGCGGGCCAAGGATGACGATATTCGCCTCCCGATCGGCCCTGTCATCTCGCGCAGTCGCGACAATCTCGTCACGCGCGACATCATACGCAGCGTAAAGTATTTGCGGATTTTGCCCGAGACCGAAATTTACGAACGGCTCATAAACGCCCTTGAGCAGCGCGGCGGATATAAGGAAGGCAGATGGGACGCGCCCCTAGCGAACGGTCATCAGGACACTTTCTATGTTTTCCCGTACGATTGGCGTCGCGATAATGTGGAATCGGCCCGCCAGCTCGTTAGGCAGATCGATGCATTAAAACGTCGTCTCGGAAAACCGAACCTCAAATTTAACATCCTCGCGCATTCGATGGGCGGCCTTATCGCTCGTTACGCGGCAATGTACGGCGGTTCCGATCTTTCGGCCGGTGCTCCGCGGCCGACCTGGGCCGGAGCGCGTCATATAAGGCGCGTCTTTCTGCTCGGGACACCCAACGAAGGCTCGGTGGCGGCTATCAACGCCCTCATCAACGGCTTTTCCTTTGTCGGCGGCGGACTAAATCTGCCCTTCATACAAGACATAAATCGTTTTGACGTTTTCAGCATGCCGTCGATTTATCAACTTTTGCCGCACGAAGGAACCTTGCTCGCCTATGACGAAAGTCTCAAGCCGTTACAGGTCAATCTCTACGACCCGACCGTGTGGGAAAAATTCGGTTGGGCCCCGTGGCAGGACGGCGGGTTTACGAAGCGTCTTTCGACCCACGAACAAAGAAACGCGCGTACCTTTTTCCGCACGACCCTGGCACGAGCTCGCCGGTTTCAAGCCGCTCTTGACGCAAACACCAGCATGCGCGTTCCCGTGGCGTTCTACCTTATCGGAGGCGATTGCAAGGACACCTTGAATGCAATGACGATCTCGTTCGATCAGAAAAAGCAGCGTTACGAAACATCCTTTAAAGCTGACTCTTTCACCCGAGCCGATGGCGAAAAGGTCACGAGCGAACAGCTTAAAGCGTTACTCTTTGCTCCGGGCGACAGCGTTGTCACGAAACGTTCGCTCGCTCTGGAAACGATCGTAAAGGATGGAAGAAAAAGCGTTTTGCCGATCACGACAGAGATTTTTCAGTGCGAGAACCATACAAAGCTCGTGACGAGCCCCGGCGTGCAGGACCGCCTGCTGGCCTTGCTTGCAGCGACCGAATCGAATCTCGTCGGGCTGTAAGTTTCGTAAGTTTCAATGAATTCGCTTTTCAACGACGACGACGCGCCCAATAACAGGCCTCAGGCGGCGGTAGAAAACGCGGCGTCGTTTCAAGACGAGAAGAACGAATCGTCCGATCGTGAAGGGTCGTTCGAAATCTCGGAGGCTCGGCCCGAGTCGTTTGCCGAAACAGCAAGAAAAAGCGGGCTCGCCTATTCGGCCGCGATCGCACTTTTTGCGTCCGTTATTTTCATGCTTGTGCTCGGTTGGTTGGCCGATCTGTTGTTTGGCAGTTCACCCTGGGGAATAGTTGGCGGCATCGTTCTCGGTTCGCTTATAGGCTTTGTCCAGTTCTTCCGGATTACTTCCCGGATTTTTCACAAATGAAGATGCGGAAACCCGCACGTAGGGAAGGGCGAGACGCCCAACGCGAGCATTACGCCCTACTCATGTGCACGCTTCCGCAATCCCGCACGCCCGCCGTTTGAGTCCGGCCCGATTTCAATGTAATATTTAAGGTTTGCAATGGGCGAGGATTTCGAACCTTCGTACGTACCTGAAGCCGGTTCCCGAATGGCGGGACACAGGCGCATTTTGGTCATAATGGCCGGCCTCGCAGTGCTCGGGACGATATTGCTTGTGTTCTTTGTATCAATCGATGTCGCGGTCGGCTTTCTGCTAGGCAGCGTGCTCGCGTTCATCAATTATCTCTGGATGAAACGCTCGCTGAGCCGTATTTTCGAGACCGCCATCGAAGGGCAACGGCCACGGTTTGTCGGAGCAGGTTATTTTATTCGTTATTTGATCTTGGGTCTCTTTATCGCCTCGATTTATTTGAGCGGCTTGCTGCCCATACTTCCGCTTATTTTCGGAATGGCTTTATTCGGATTTGCGGTGACGATCGAGGGATTTATAGGCGTTTTTTCGCACACTTTTAGCAAACGGGAAATTTGAGGATGCTTTTATTTGCTGAAGCGGGCCATCACACGCCGCTGATCGTCGAGTTCATCAACACTTATTTTGGCGAGCCGGTCTACCATTTTCAGAAGAACGTGACCGAGCCCATGTGGAATCATCTTGTCTTTCGCCATCTTGACACGGACGCCGCCTCGGTTTTCGGAGTATACACGCCGGAAAATGCCATTCCCTGGTATACGATAATGTTCGTTATCGCATGTTTACTGGCGCTTCTTCTGATCTTCATTTTGCGCGGAAAATTATCGCAAGACGACCCAGGTGGCGGACAGTTGACGCTCGAGGCCGGTTTCCTTGCTCTTAAGGACATGATCGTCAACATCGTCGGCGAACACGGCTTTAAATATTTCCCGGTCGTCGCGACCTTTGCCGTTTTGGTTTTGATCTCGAATTTGATGGGCCTTTTCCCGCTGTTTATGTCGCCGACCGCGTCCGTAAACGTCACTTTCGCCCTTGGCATTTCGTCATTCGTTTATTACAACTACGTCGGCATTCGGGAAAACGGGTTTCTAAAGCATATCGCGCACTTCGCGGGCCCGAAGTTGCCGCTCTTGATGATCCCGATCACGATCTTGATCTTTTTCATCGAGTTGATC
>JBHENZ010000139.1:0-5642 GCA_046261815.1 Pyrinomonadaceae bacterium
CTGGATGCGGGCTTGGGGTTGTGTAGCTAAAAACTTGGTCAAGTTAGTCAAGTGTAGTATTCTTTTGCGCATGCGTGTAAAAAAAGCAAACATCGGCGAGTTGAAAACACATTTAAGCCAATATGTGAAAGGCGTAAAAAACGGCGGCAAGGTTCTGATAACCGAACGAAACGTGCCTGTCGCAAAGATCGTCCCGCTTGACGAGGATGATAAGTACGAATCGGAAGAGGAGCAGCTGATCGCCGAGGGCATACTTAGCCCGCCGCGCAGCAGCGAGCCGCTGCCGGATGATTTCTTTGATGACCTGCCATTTGTTAAGGGGAACAGGGCGATAGAAGTTTTGCTGGAAGAACGTTATGGCGACTGACGCGGCCTTTTGGGATACGAGCGCCCTTGTCCCTCTATGCGTTTTTCAACATGCGTCCCCTGCAGCACAGCGAGAACATCGCAAGTACTCGGCAAAAACTTTGTGGTGGGGAACCCAGGTCGAGGTTCGGAGTTCATTCGCGCGCCTGATACGACATGGAGACATCGAACGCGACGGTTTTGAAACAGCCCTTAAAAAGTGGCTCGCTATATCAGAGCGTGCCCGTGAAGTGCCGCCATCGCTGCGCGTGCTTGAGATAGCGTCGGACCTTCCTGACAAATACGGCGTTCGCGCACTAGACGCGTTTCAGCTAGCCGCCGCGCTCGTTTGGTGCAAGGAAAAGCCGCGAAATCGACCGTTTATATGCGCGGATCATCGGCTCGGCGGAGCGGCGAGCGATGCGGGGTTTAATGTTGTGATGCTGGACTGATGATCGGCGTTTTAATTTGCCTCCAGCTTTAGCTGAAGGATAAATGATGGGGAGAAAAGTCGGCTTTAGCCAAAATTAAGAAAGAAATTTCGTATTGGCTTCAGCCGAATTTTGAAGAATTAGGCTAAAAGCCAAAGAAAAACTTCTTTTGGAAATTCGGCTAAAGCCGATTGTGTTTTGAATGCTAACCTCCAGCTAAGCTGGAGGCAATTTACAGGAATGAAATCTGTGAAGAAAGTTCATCAGCCGAACCAGTCCTGAAGACTTTGCACTGGGATTTGCCTCCTGATTGTTGATTATGAGAACTCTAATCAAAAATGGCCGTATCGTCACGGCCGTAGATGACTACACTGCCGATATTCTTATCGAAGATGAGTCTGTCTCGATGATCGGCAAATCCCTTGATCTCGAAGCCGACAAGATCATCGATGCCAAAAACAAGCTCGTCATCCCCGGCGGGATCGATCCGCATACGCATATGGAACTGCCGTTTGGCGGGACGCAGTCGTCGGACGATTTTTTTACCGGCACGCGAGCAGCGGCATTTGGCGGGACAACGACGATCATTGATTTTGCCGTGCAGACGAAGGGCGAATCGATGACCGCGGGCGTCGATGCGTGGCACAAAAAGGCGGAAGGGAAGCCCTGCATCGATTACGGATTTCATCTCATCACCACAGAGTTTGAGGACGGCGACGAGAAAGAAATGTACAGGCTGATAGACGAAGGTGTCTCGTCGTTCAAGCTTTTTATGGCTTATCCCGGCGTGTTTTTGGCGGATGACGCGACTATTTTTCGTGCGATGAGCGCGGCGGGTCGGCGTGGCGGTCTTATTTGCATGCACGCGGAGAACGGCATTGTCATTAACGAGATCATCAAACGCTTTCTTGCCGACGGCCGCACCGCTCCTAAGTATCACGCGCTCACGCGTCCGACGATAGCTGAAGCAGAGGGCGTTCATCGCGCGATCGCCATCGCCGAGATGGCTGAGTCGCCGGTTTATATCGTTCACCTGAGCTGTACGGATGCTCTCAATCAAGTCAGGCAAGCAAGGGATCGCGGCATTCCGGCTTTTGCGGAAACGTGTCCGCAATATCTTTTCCATTCGATTGATGACTACGGCGACGGCTGGGACGGGGCGAAATACGTGATGACGCCGCCGCTGCGTGAAAAGCACAACCAGGACGAGCTGTGGAAGGGCCTCAAGATGGACGATCTGCAGGTGATCTCGACCGACCATTGTCCGTTCTGTATGAAGGAGCAAAAGGAACTTGGTATCGATGATTTCTCAAAGATACCGAACGGCGCCCCGGGCGTCGAGAATCGCATGTCGCTGATCTACAACGGCGGCGTTGTGGAAAACCGGATTTCGCTCAACCGCTTTGTCGAACTCACCTCGACAGCCACAGCCAAAATGTTCGGCCTGTTCCCCAAGAAGGGAACGATCGCCGTGGGCTCGGATGCCGACATCGTTATATTCGACCCCGAGAAGGAACACTCCTTTGGCGTCGAGCATGAACATATGAACGTCTATTATTCTTCACACGAAGGCTGGAAGGTCAAAGGCAAGGTCGAAAAAGTTTTGTCCCGCGGTCGTATCATAATTGAAAACGGCGAGTACGCCGGAAAACAAGGCGACGGAAACTTTCTCAAACGCGGAACCTGCGTAAACATATAATGCGTAAACGCATAAAATGATTGATCAGCCGTTCAAATCCAGGTGATACGGAACGTCGTGCCCGCTGCCAAAACCCGCTCGACAGTTCCTTCCTCATGCGCGCTTTCTACAAAAAACCGGCGTGGCTACAGCGATAAGGGAAAACACCTTCTTTTGGGTTAATATCTAGCGTAACTGTTCGAGTTTCGCGATGGCCAACGAATTCGAGGTCGGCATTGTCGTTGATCATTTCCGAATTGTCTCCAAAATCGGGAGCGGCGGGATGGGCGAGGTGTATCTTGCCGAGGATATTAATTTAAGACGAAAGGTCGCATTAAAACGTCTGCCGGATGACGTCGCCTCAAATTCCGACCGAATGCGGCGCTTCGAACAGGAAGCCCGCATTGCGGCATCATTGAATCACCCTAACATCGCGCAAATTTACGAGATCGGGAAAAGCGGCTCGGCGCATTTTATCGTAATGGAGTACGTCGATGGCCAAACATTGTCAGAGTATTTGTCGACGAGAAGTGTGGCCCTCGAAACGATTCTCCGCCACATGCAGAATGTCGCCGAGGGTGTCGCCAAGGCGCATTCGGCCGGAATTCTGCATCGCGATTTGAAGCCCGACAACATAATGATCACGACGGACGGCCATGCCAAGGTGCTCGATTTCGGTCTCGCCAAGCTCATCGTTTCATCTGACGTGGTGTCTGACGGAGAACCTCACAGCAAGGCACCGACCGAGGTCTACGCCGGCAAGACGATACCGGGCACGATCATGGGCACGGCGAACTATATGTCGCCGGAACAGGCGCGCGGGAAAAGCGATCGCATCGACACCCGGTCCGATATTTTCTCATTCGGGTGTGTATTGTTCGAGGCCGTTACGGGCCGCCGCGCATTTCAGGGCGACGACACCCTCGATACTATAATAAAGGTCGTCGGCGAAGCTCCCCAATCCCTGGTCGAAATTGTCCCGGAACTTCCGCATGATCTGCAAAGAATCGTGCATTTGTGTTTGGAAAAAGATCCTGACGATCGCTTTCAATCGATTAAAGACGTCGCGATCGAGCTACGCGAGCTGCGGCGCCGGCTTTCGTCGAGTGGTGTGGATGTGCCCGGCGTTCGTCCAATGACAAATGTCAGGGCCCCGCGCCGCACATCCGAATTGCGGGCCCCGACTGCAGCCGAGATCGGCACTGGAACTGGAGTTATACGTCGTCGGTCCGCTGTTTTCGGCCTAGCCCTTCTGGCGATTGCCGCCGTGCTTCTTAGTGGATGGTATTTTTCGAGGCGTTCTGCAAAAGGGAAGCACATCGAATCGATTGCGGTGATGCCATTCGTAAATTCCGCCGATAATATCGAGTTGGAATACCTGACCGACGGAATGACCGAAAGCCTTATAAACCGTCTTTCCAAGGTTCCGAATTTGGCGGTGAAAGGACGGGCATCCGTTTTCAGGTACAAAGGTAAAGAAACAGATTCGCAGAAAATTGGTTCGGAGTTGCAGGTGCAGGCGATTCTGAATGGACGGCTGCAGCAACGGGGCGATCTGATCTTGATCAGCCTCGACCTTGTCGACACCAATTCAGGCAATCAGATTTGGGGCGAGAAGTACGAACGCAAAATTTCGGAACTGGCGACGCTCGAAACCGAGATATCGGGCGACGTCGCCGCCGAACTTAGGGAAAAGTTGGCCTACGGCGAGTCGCCAACTCTACGAAATCCGCAAACGCAAAATGCCGAGGCATATCAGTTATATCAAAAAGGAAGATTCCACTGGAACAAGCGGACAATTTCGGATATCCGGAAGAGTATAGATTATTTTCAGCAGGCGACATTAATAGATCCGAATTATGCGCTTGCCTTTTCGGCTTTGGCCGATTCATATGTCGTTCTTCCTGCGTATCAACCAGCGGCCTCCCACGAAGCTTACCCGGAAGCACGTCGTGCGGCAGCCAGGGCCACCGAGCTTGACGACTCTCTGGCCGAAGCTCATGCGACTCTGGCCGCCGTTCTGCACTCGTACGACTGGAAATTTGCCGAAAGCGAGCGAGAGTTTCGCCGTGCCATCGACCTTAATCCGAATTACCCGACGGCGCATCACTGGTACGCGGAATATCTTCTTGATATGGGACGGTTCGACGAAGCCTTGGCCGAGATCAGGTTCGCGCAGTCCCTCGACCCGCTCTCTTTGATCATTAATACGGCGGTCGGCACGTTTCTTACCGCTCGCGGCGAATTCGAATTAGCCATCGAACAATTGAAAAAGGCGATCGACATGGACCCAAGTTTCTCGCGCGCGCATCTGCGGCTGGCCTTGGCATACGAGGGAAAGAAAATGTTCGAAGAGGCCATCGCCGAACACGAAAAACATTCGATCCTCACCGGCCGGGCGCCGTCGGAGGCTGTCGCGGACAGCAAAGCTTTGATCGAGGCGCTCAGAACGTCGGGCCCAAAAGGCTATTGGCGACAGCTAATAGCTATTAGTGAGAAAAAGCTGACGTTGAAATCCGGCGACGCTCCGCCGCCTCTAATTCTCGCAACTTACTATGCGCAGATCGGCGATAATGACCGCTCGCTCGCGCTCCTCCGAAACTCTTACCAGCAGCGCGAACCCAGCGTCTTGCGCCTAAACTTACGCACGCTCGACCCGATCCGCTCGGATCCTCGATTCAAGGAGTTAATACGGCTGACCGGATTGCCACAGTAAACGGAAACTTTAAATGCTTGAACTCTCAAAAATCCATCACGAAAATTGTCTCGCGACGCTCGATCGCATGCCGACCGATTGGCTCGACATGACGATTGCCAGCCCGCCTTATGACGACCTGCGAGATTACAACGGGTATCATTTTCCTGTGGAACAGATTGCCGAGCATCTATTCAAAAAAACTAAAATAGGGGGAGTCGTGATCTGGGTCGTAGGCGACCGCACGTTGAACGGCAGCGAAACGCTTACGAGTTTTCAGCACGCGTTGACTTTCAAGGATGCCGGATTTTTGGTGCACGATACGATGATCTACGCGAAAAATAACCCCATCCCGAGCGATTGCGGGAAAAGATATCGGCAATGTTTTGAATATATGTTTTGCTTTAGCAAGGGCCAGCCGACGACATTCAATCCGATCACGCAGTCGATCAAGCAGGAAAAGGCATTCAAATCGTTTCGCATCACCAAAGTC
>JBHENZ010000140.1:0-5981 GCA_046261815.1 Pyrinomonadaceae bacterium
ATGAGCAGGATGTGACGACCGTGGCCGGGCTAGTCACTCGCGAGGCCGGTTACGTGCCAAAGGTCGGGGAAACAATCGACTTTCGCGGAATTAATGCCGAAGTTCTCAATGCAGACGAGAAGAAAGTTTTGCTCGTGCGTCTTCGAAGCTTGCGGGACAAAAACGACACGAGGTTGGACCAATCCTAGATCCCGCTTGTTTACGACCCACCTTCTGCTATACTTCTTTCCAAATTTGAACGGAGGTTTCGTATGTCTCTTAGGCTTGGCGACGATGCGCCGAATTTTACGGCGGAGACAACTGAGGGATCAGTGAATTTTCACGAGTGGCTCGGTGATGACTGGGGCGTACTCTTTTCGCATCCGAAAGATTTTACTCCTGTCTGCACGACCGAGCTCGGCATGGCAGCGCGCTTGAAACCCGAATTCGACAAGCGAAAGGTGAAAATGATCGGGCTCAGCGTCGATCCCCTCGACTCGCACGCCGGTTGGGCAAAGGATATTGAGGAAACGCAGGGGACGGCACTGAACTTCCCCGTTATTGCCGACGCCGACAGAAAAGTCTCCGATCTTTACGACATGATTCATCCTAACGCGAGCGACACGTTCACTGTACGCTCGGTTTACGTCGTAGGTCCCGACAAAAAAGTGAAGCTGATGCTCACATATCCGGCAAGCACGGGACGCAATTTCGACGAACTGCTCCGCGTGATAGATTCGCTGCAGCTCACCGCGAACTACAGCGTTGCAACGCCTGCAAACTGGAAGGATGGGGACGACTGCATAATAGTGCCGGCTGTATCGGACGAACAAGCAAAGGAAAAGTTCCCGGCAGGTTGGAAAACTGTCAAACCGTATTTGCGAATTACGCCGCAGCCAAACAAGGTGAATCAGGGCGAGTCGAAATCCGCATGATTTTGTTGCAATAGGCGAGGGGCGGCTTTCGAGTAGCCGCCTCTCGCCTTTGCCGTCAAAAACTAAATGAGATTGATCGCCGACGTCTCCGGCGCAAAACATAACGTCGAGATACACCAGGATGGTGCGCGGCTAACCGCGATGATAGATGGCCGCGTTCTCGAGCTTGAGGCATCGTCGCTAGAAGCCGGCGTTTATGTTTTCAAAGTTGGCGGGAAAGTATTCGAGGTATTTGTCCGGCCGGCCGCGGAACAAGGAAAGACTTCGGCGGTCGCAATTGGGGGACGTGAGTTAAAGATCGTTCTTACCGACCCGAAGCGTCTTAGAGGTTCACGCGTAGATTCGCAGGAAGCCGACGGCCTTGCCGAAATCAGAACGGCGATGCCGGGTAAGGTTGTGCGGATCAATAAGCGGGCTGGCGATCCGGTCGAAACCGGCGAGGCTGTCATTGTCATCGAAGCGATGAAAATGCAGAACGAGCTTAAGTCTCCGAAGGCTGGTGTCGTCCAGATTATTCGGGTAAAAGCGGACGATACCGTTTCCGCCGGCGACGTGCTCGCTATTATCGCGTGAACGCGCCAGATTTTGCCCGCCGCGCTTTAGCAAAACTCAAAATATTTGCAAATAGTCGATAAGCACCCGGTACACCGGCCGGCAACTGGCGGAATAGCGAATAACTGCAGTAAACATATTTACCTTTCCCGACGTCGGCGAGCACAAGTCCACCCTTATTTTCCGGCTCGCCCGCGTCATGAGATTCGAGCAAGGGTAAATACTTTGGGTCCATCGTCGAGAAATTATATAGATTACGCTCCTGCACCCATCCCTTAAAGTCCTCTACGGTTATCCTATTTGGAAAATTAAATATCGGATGGCTCGGCTGCAGAATCTTCACTGGTGCATTTTCGTCCGCTACGCGCGGACCCATCTGTGCCGGAAAGGGGGCCAGGGCCTGCTCGAGATACACAGGCCGTTGATATTGAACGATCAGAGTGCCGCCGTCTTCTACCCAGCTCAACAAACGCTGATTGTTTGCTATAAAATCTTTCCTGACCTCGGAGGCGCGGATTCCCACCACAATTACCTCGTATTTTGCAAGATCACCGGAAGCCAGCTCGCGTTCATCGATTATCGAAACGGTCAATCCCATTCGCCCGATTGCCTCAGCCACTTTGTCACCTGTGCCGGCGATGTAACCGATCCGAAGCGGTATCGTCTGTAAATCGAGAACGAGGGCGTTTGCCACTGCCTCTGTATAGAATCGATGTGTCTGAATATGCGGATAGGTGACGAGGTTGACTTGCGAACTCGTTTTTATTTCACCCACCGCAGCTTGGGCGATTATTTCGTATTTTCCCGGCTGGACATGGGGCGGAACGCTCACGTCGAAAACTATTGTCGCCTTATCGCCGTTTTTAGGGAGGCGGAAAGTCGGCGTCGACGTAGTGTACTTCCAGCCCACCGTCTGTCGGAAATTCAATGACGCATGGCCGATTAAGGTCCTAGCCGAATGATTGGTTATCGACATCGTGAGACGTTTTGTCTGTGCACGGCCGGAAGGTTTTATTAGCAACTGATCCTCGTCCAGATCGACCGAAAACGGCGGCACAACTGTCAGCGGTCGTCGAATCTCACCTCGAATGTCGTCCGCAAAGCGATACTCAACCGGCTGCGAGAAAATCACGTCGACCCCGTTGATCTCAATCGTGACCTCCGCGGAAATTCTGGGCGGTTCGAAGGGAAGTATTTGACGATCGACATTTCGCCAAGTGTATAGGTCGCCGCTGCGAGTTGCTTCGAGCCAGTACGGCTGAGTGGGCGCCTCGTTCTCGGCAACGGTCACACCGTACGAAGACGAATAATTCGGCGCCTCGCGACGCTGACGTGTTTCCGACGCCGCTGGCAGCGTGTCTGATCGCGAAGACGTCCATCCTTCGGGCGCCTTGATAACAATATTTTTTACGACTGCCTTCATCGTCGTGGGAAAATATACACGCGCCGAAACGGTAAGCTTCTCACCGGGAGTGACCGTTTCGCGATCCGCGAGTGCGTCGATCTGAATTCCGCCAGCGCTTTTGATCGCAAGAATGGCATCGCGCTGCTTTTGCTGCACGACACCTTTCCG
Organism: Pyrinomonadaceae bacterium; assembly: GCA_046261815.1. GTDB lineage: Bacteria > Acidobacteriota > Blastocatellia > Pyrinomonadales > Pyrinomonadaceae > OLB17. The sequence goes on from JBHENZ010000140.1 coordinate 3,040, forward strand.
CGCCTGATCGGACAGCGATTTTCCTAAACTCACGGTCGTCTGGTGGTATAGCAAGAGCGGCTCTAAAATGTCAGTCGGTGAACGCCCTTCGCTTGCGGCTTTAGCTGTGCTTCGCATGGTCCCCACGTCGGCATTTACCTGATTCGTTGTCTCTGACTTTCGGACAATCGATGAAAGCGACGTGTCCAAGTTGTCAAAAATTCCGCGTTCCGCTTTATCGTTCGGAAGTCGATTCAAATTTGAAAATTGTTGCCCTTTGAGCTCGAGTACGCCTTGTTCCTGCGAGCGATGTTGACTGCGCGCCTCCATTGCGATTTCAAAATACGAACGGCCGAGGAGAGAATCGTACGCTCCCGTATTCACGCGCAAGCTCGGTTCGCCCATTCCGCGGTGCCGGACGTAAAATTTCCGCACGCTCCACGTGTCGCCGGCATCTTTGCACTTTGCCGCGTCGGCTGCCGCCTTCACGGCATGCGGAACGATATAACCCGCGAATTGATGATGCCCGTGGCCGTCCGTCGGCGTGCCGTTGAACAGAGAAATCACCACGAGCGGCCTGAACTGACGAACCACCCGAACGACATCGCAAAGGACCACGTTTTCGTCCCACCTACGACGCGTTTCGTTGAGCGTTTTGGAAAACCCGAAATCGTACGCTCGGGTAAAATATTGCTCGGCGCCGTCGAGTTTGCGAGCCTGTAAAAGCTCCTCGGTTCGGATGATACCGAGCGCCTCGCCAAGCTCCGGGCCAAGTATATTCTGTCCACCATCCCCGCGTGTGAGCGAAAGGTAAGCGGTTCGAGCACCCTCGCCGCGGGCAAGATATGAAAGCAGTGCCGTATCTTCATCGTCAGGATGCGCGCCGATCATCAAAGCACTCGCGGTCGTGTTCAGACGTTTCAGTAGCTGCCCAAGTCCGAGGGCCCCTTGATCGTAACTCGGTCTGATCTGAGCGGGAGCGTCCAACCCTAGAGAAGCGGAGACGCTGAGGATGAGAATCATCAAGGCAAATCGTTTCCAAAATCTCATCGTAACAGTTGTCGGCAACAGTCTGTTTAAATTCGCTGCAGATCGGCGTCTCGGTCGTTGAAATCCTTAACCGTTAAGCTAATGAGATAGCCCGCGACGACCGTCACGACGCAGCCCACGACGTTGAACCACAGGAATTCAATATTAGTATAACTGCTCGCAATCCATACCGAGAGCATCCCGAAAAGCAATCCCCAAAATGCGCCGCGCGATCGGGCACGTTTAACACCGATTGCAAGCACAAACACGCCGAGCAAAGAGCCGTAAAAAAACGATCCGAACCTGTTGACGACCTCAATCAAAGACCCGAGGTTTGTCGCATAAATTGCCACGATGCAGGCGAAGATCCCCCACGCAAACGTCGCGATTCGACCGAACCTGACATATTCGTTATCATGGCCGTCGCGGTTGAAATACTGTTTGTAGAAATCGATTGTCGTCGCGGTTGCCAATGCGTTTAGCTCAGCCGAAATCGACGACATCGCGGCGGCGAAAATTGCCGCGATGATCAGCCCGATAACGCCCATCGGCATATTTTCCACTACGAAACGAGGGAACACATAATTGACATCGTTGAACGACTTATTGCCGGTTGCACTCTTCACGAAATCCGTCGCCTCGCTGCGGACTTCGTTGAATTGTCGATCCGCATCAACGTATTGACTTCGTGTTGCCTCGCTCCGATTCTCAACAAAATCGATCGCAGCGTTCTGACGAACTGCATGTGCTGCCTCATATCTTGAATGCATCTGCTCGTAGCCGGACGACTGTTCCACTTTTGCAGCCTCGGTTTGATTGAAGATCATGGGCGGCAGTGCGAACTGATAAAAAATGAAGACCAGCACGCCGATGAGAAGTATGAGAAACTGCATCGGTATTTTGAGAAACGCCGACATCAGCAGCGACGTTCGACCTTCCGAAACCGATTTTGCCGTTAAGTACCGTTGCACCTGACTTTGGTCGCAGCCGAAATACGAAAGAAACAAAAACAGTGCGGCAAAAAGACCTGACCAAATTGTATATTTTTCCGTGAGGTCGAAACTCGTATCGATCGTCTGAAGCTTCCCGAGCGATCCTGCCAGATACAAACCGTCAGCTAACGAAACGCCAGTCGGAAACTGTGAGAGAATGACAAACAAACACACAAAAAGTCCGGCGAAGATGACGATCATTTGCTTGACATCGGTCCAGGTCACCGCCTGCACGCCGCCGATCATCGTGTAAATGGTTGTCGCAATCCCCATCACAAAAATCGTAAGAATCTCGTTCCAACCAAGCACGATCGACAATATCACGGCCGGTGCGGCGATAATTACTCCAACACCGAGACCTCGCGACACAAGAAAAAAGAAACTCGTCAGGCTGCGCGTTTTCGCGTCGAATCGCCGCTCCAAATATTCATATGCCGTAAAGACTTTTGCGCGGTAGAAAAATGGCACGGCCGTAACACACAAAATCACCATCGCGAGCGGCAGCCCGTAATAGAACTGCAGGAAACGCATTCCATCCGTGTATGCCTGCCCCGTCGTTCCCACGAGCGTGATCGCCGAAAGCTGCGTGGCCATTACCGATAGGCCGACAGCCCACCACGGCAAACTGCGGTTTGCAAGAAAATAACCTTCGACGTTGCCGCTGTGCTTGGTCATCCGGATGCCATCCCAGATGATGTACGCCAGATAGGCGATGACAACTGCCCAGTCGAGTAATCTCATTTGGAAAAATACCAAGAGAAAATGCCGAGCGCGGCGATCACGAGAATCGTAGCAACGATTACCGCAAGGTAGACGCGCAGCCACCACGAGTCCGGAAGCTGATCTGAACGGGAGTCGACATCAATGTTTTTTTCTACAGAATTTTTGAGGCTCGAAGAAACCATTATCTTTATTAGATACGTTCGCTGGCACTTCTATGTG